>JAIWNO010000180.1 GCA_020216785.1 Desulfomonile sp. | reverse complement strand
ATACCAGGAGGTTGTTCGATACCCAGGTATAATCCGAGGAATACTCCCGTGGTCTGCACTTCGCGGAAAAGAAGGACGACCATCCGGTTCCCGTGTAAGTGAGTTTGAAATTGTAAACATCAAAATCAGGTCCAAAGATCGGGGTCGCAAGTGCAGCCGGGGTCCCACTGGACCTGTAATAGGGAGCGCCGCTGGTATATTGATAGTACAAATCCGCGAGCAGGTTTCTGCCTTCCCCGAAGTTTCGCTGTATGGACACGCCTCCTTTGATTACGTGTTCCGATACTTCCGGCACGAGGAATTGGCCGGGGTTGATCGGATCAATCACCCGTGCATCCACCCACGCGTAGCTCCCGAAGATGCTGAAGTCCCGGGAGTTGCCCGGATAGAATTTCCCTTCCAGTTCATATCCCTTGCGCACGGTATCGCCTATGACCGTTGGATTATTGTTTACCATTCGGATCTCTCGCTGCATGTACGTGTGGTAGTAGTCGGCAGCGAGGAAGAGGTTGCCGAAGAGCGCCGCATTGAAACCTATGTCATACGTCCGCACCATTGCCGGTTCGAGACTGAAGTCGGACCGGGAGTTTGCCCTGAACGGCGACATCTCCAGGTTTGACGGCGATCGGAACCCTTGGCCGATGTTCCCAAAGATATTGAAATTTTCGGTTGGCGTAATAACAAACCCGATCTTCGGGGACTGAATGGACGGACAGCCTGTCCCTGAATTCTGCGGTCGCCCGAGGTTGTCGAAATACTGCCTGAAGTAATCCCACCTTACGCCGCCGACGATCTTCAGGTACTCGGCCGGCTTGATCTGACCTTGCAGAAATAAAGCCCAGTTCGACAGCCTGAGATTGTACCCGTAGGTGGTGGTCGTCCTCTGTCTGCCAACCGTGTTGTACTGCTGGGCCTCGCCGCTGTCCTGTCTTGTTTCCCCTCCCACTATCAGCGCCCCGATGTCGCCGAATACCAGGTTGTAGAACACGCGCCCACCCCAGTGTCTCCTGTCGTCCTGCCGCGCGAACTGACTGCTCCCGTAGGGAAGAAAGGTACCGAACCTTATTGGATGGTAATCTTCGTAGTACAGAGTTGCATGGAACCCTCGCTCCCCGCTCGCCGGGGCATAGTTCAGCACCAATTCGGATCGACTCATGTACCCGCCGTCCGAGGAGTTGAACGCTCGCTTGCGGTCCACTTCGCCGCTCTTGACCCAATCGATGGGCCAATAGCCGGGAGCGCCCCAATCCGCGTTGAAATAGTTGTATCGCAGAGAAAGGATCCCGCCCAAAATCGGGACGGAGATCTTATTGAACGGGCTGATCCATTTGATCTGGGAATTATCCCGATATCCGTCAATGTGATAATAATCGTACGGCAGATACGCCGTGGGGACCCACGTCTCACGCGAGAAGACACCGAACGCCCGAAAGGTCCCGAAGGAGCCCCCGGACGAAGTCAGGCTCGGAGAACGCTCGCTCTTCTTCGTGACGATATTGACCACGCCTGCCAGGGCGAAATCTCCATAGAGCGCAGAAAAAGGCCCTTTGATGATCTCTATTCGCTCAATGACCTCAGGGGCAAGCCAGGAGATCTCGGACTTGCCGGTGGCTCCGGTGTGGGAGGGGAAGTTCTGCGGCACTCCGTCCACGAAAAGGGCCACGCCGTCGTACGTATTGAACCCCCTCATGCTGATTGCCATGCCGATCAGCCCCTGCCCCCAGGTGAGGGATTTGATCCCCGCGATCTGCGTGAACAAGTCTGAATTGGTCCCCCAGAAGTTGATTCCCCGGATGTCCTGGGGTGTTATCGCCTGGACCTGAGCAGGCAAGGACTCTGCACTTAAAGAAACCTGCGGCTTGTCTGTCACCACCGACAAAGAGGAAGCGGGGCCCACGGTCCCGGTGGCCGTCGGTGCGGAAGGGCGGCGATCGTCCCGCGACGACTCGGTCGTGGGAAGCCGACTTTCCTCGTCTCCACGGCCGACTTCCGGAGTAGCCCTGGCTGCAGGGCGCCGCTCCGGGGCTTCCACATCAACTCGCTCCAGCGGCCGCGCGGCTTCCGTTTCCTGCGCGACGGCTTCAACACTTGATAGAGCGCTCAGGGCGACCGCAAGACCGAGCATGTAGAGAAAAAACCTGTATGTTGAATGAAGTCTGCTCATGAAATATGCCTCTCACAGCGGTGGTCATTGATCTGCCGTGGAAAGGAGCGCAGATCACGGCACCCCCAGAGCTTCGTTTCGCGAGCCGGGGGGCGGGAGTTGGGAATCCGTCAGTCACTTCGGAAAAGGTGCATTCGACGGACGCGCCTGAGCGTGGATGGGCCCGGATGTAGGCGGGGCCACAGCATGCGAGGCGGACAGTCCTCCCGCACTCAAAGGCGTTGATCGCGGCTTGAGGCTCGGGAGACATGCGCCAACGAACGGGGGACACGGCGGCACAATACGAGCAGCGGGACCGCCGTGGCCCATGAGCATTTCGCCGAGGGCAAGCGGAGCGACGATCAATGAGCGAATTATTCCTGCCGCTTCGTAAAAATACGGCTCAAAGACAGGTGGGTTTTCGCACACGATCTTCGGTTGATCGCATGGTTTGGGCTTTTCCGGACGAACGACAACCTCTACCCTCACTTGTACAGGCCGGCTCGGTGGAGGCGGCGGGCATGGCGGCGGCCCGCAATGGTTGGGCGGACACGGAGCAGGGACCGCACAAACGGGAGGCGGACACGGCACGGGGACCTGGACCTCCACCGTCCGGGTTATGGGCTTCACTGAAGGCTTCGGCTCGCACGGCTTGACAGTGGAGAAGGGTGGTGGAAAGCAGATCGGAAGACCTTGTCCGAAACACGGCAGCCAACTCGCGACGAGTCCGCTGGTTAGGACAAGAAACAACATCAGACGGAGCATGACACGATCCTCCTCGTACTGAGCCCAGGGACCGCAGCCCCGGCGGACGCGCGACAAACGAGCCTGCCTCCGGGCCGGGATTCGGCTACTGAGACGCTAATGATTCAGCCGGCGGGAAATTCTTGACGGGGACAGCAGAAAAGAGGAAAATAGCAGGAAACGGGAAGCCAGACCTTTTCCCGCTTATCCTTGGCCTCCGTCGCCACGGAGGTCAAGGGCCCCTCTCAAACATTCTCCTGCCAACCTATCAAATACCCAATTCGCGAGAGATACTGCGGAACGGAATATCCGACAGGCCGTCGAATCCGGCATTGATGGTGCTACATTTTTTTTAAATGTGCCACTTCTGTTAAGCCCCTGTCAAGTTCTTTTTCTGAGACAGCATAACCCTTCAGTTGTCTGGGGACGCTCCTCACAAGAAAGCAAGAGATCGATTGCCGCAAAATCGCATCGTTCCGCGCTTTCGGCGTGCTCAGCGTTAACAGGGGGGCTTACCACGCGTGGCGTGATGGATTCCCGGGCGCGAGAAAAGGACTTGAATGCCCCCAGGTCTCTGTGCTACACGGTCACTGTTTGTCGCAAAGCACTGTAAAGCAGGCAGAGCACCGTGGGGAAGACGGTGAAACACCGTCGCTGCCCCGCAGCTGTAACCGTGGACGAAATCCGCAATAAGCCACTGGAACGTTGTTCCGGGAAGGCGCGGATGGTAGGACGAAGCGGAAGCCAGAATACCCCGGTGTTTGTCCGGCCCTTACGTACCTGCGTGGGCGGGTTGGGGCGTGTGTCGCCATACCCTTCCTCTCCACGGGGAAGGGTTTTTTGGTTCCGGCAGGAGTGTGAGGTTGACCGGGAACCCCGAGTCTCCCGGCGTCGGAACTCCCACCGGCCGGCAAAGCCTATCTTTTCCTTTTTGCCGATTTGGCCCGCCTTCAGTCCACCGGTTGAGTGCCTTTGTGACGAGTCATCGCGGCCGATAGGGAACAGTAACGCCTGCGGCGCTTGTTGCCGTGCCGCGGGACAGGAATGGACATGTGCGGCAGTGACGTATTGACAAGGGTGCTGCGCAGTGCCACACTATCTTGAATCGTGCCACCATCGAGCGTCCCGTTCTATGTGCCGTTTGTACCCTAAACGGATGGCGCTGTGCCGGTGGCGGCTCGGCTTTCAGGAGTGATTTATCATGGATGTGTTTGATCTCTTTCAACGCGGCGGAATCGTGATGTACCCGATCTTTCTGTGCTCGATCGCTGCCGTCGCGGTGTTCTTTGAGCGTCTTTGGGCCCTTCGCGGAGGGCGCCTCATTCCCCAAGGATTTGTACAAAGTTTCCGGGAGCATCTTGCGCGGGGAAGGCTGGCGGAAGCTGCGGAACTCTGCGACGCCCACGCGTATTCACCTTTGGCGCGGGTTGCGCGAGCCGCGCTTGCTCACCACGGTCAGGGCGCGGACATGATCCGGTTTATGGTTTCCGAGGTCGGCGAACAGGAGGCGTCCCAACTTGAGCGGTATCAAGCGGTGCTGGGCACTGTGGCATATCTTTCCCCGCTGCTGGGCCTTCTCGGGACGGTTTCCGGCATGATCAAGGCTTTCGACGTCATATCGCATCATACGGTCGTGGACCCGCCCATGCTGGCCGCGGGCATTTCGGAGGCCCTGATCACTACCTTCGCCGGCTTGGCGGTCGCGATCCCTGCGGTGGTGATGGACCGGTATGTGCAAAGTCGTGCCGATCGGATCTCGCTTGAGCTGGAAAAGAAATCCGTGGCTATTGCAGAGGCGTTGATTATGGAGTCCACGAACGCGACATCGCTGAAGCTTCACGCGTCTGCGAGACAATGAAAACACTCGTTGAAAACCAACTCCTATGCCCCGATTTTTGGGCACAGCGAAAAAAGAAAGCCGTCGGCTTCGGTGAACACTCCATGGCTTCGCCTCGGAGATGGGCGTTAGGAGCGCCACGCTGCGCCATCCTGCGGAGGGGAGACCCCATCTCCCCTCCGCACCTCCCCATACGCACACCCGATAGCGGGTGCTTATGGCGACGACTTTCATACGAATACTCTTTTAACACAGCGGCTTTGGCGGGCTGCCGAGTCCGCGCGGCGTCAAAGGGGGAAAACGCTTCATGAGTCTCCGATCCAAGAGAGCCAGAGGCGGTTCGCTCGATATCACGCCGCTGGTGGACCTGGTATTCCTGCTGATTATCTTCTTTCTGCTTTCGACGACCTTCATCGTCTCTCCCGGCATCAGGATCGATCTTCCGAACGCGTCTTCGCAGAAGATACACAAAGAGAAAAAGGAAATAACCCTTTCCATAGATCAATCAGGGGTGGTGTATTTCAACAAGGATGCTATTGAGCCGGCGGCCCTCTCTTCGCGTCTGGCTGCATCGGCACAGGAGGATCGCGATACCGCCGTACTCATCAGGGGAGACGCAAATACCGGGTTCGGGCGGGTTGTGGAAGTACTGGACATGGTTAAGCAGTCGGGTCTCCATCGCATCGCCATCATGACCCAAAAGAAGAAGGCCCCCGCCGCCGAAGACCGCCACGCGAAGGAGTGATTATGAGAAGGCTGAGTCCGTTTGTCTGTGTTTCGGCGGCGATCCATGTATGCGCGCTTTTCGCCTTCGCATGGATCGTTCCCCCCGAAACAGGCATGGTCGGGTCTTCCGACGGCGATCCCGACCGGGTTTTCGTCACGGTGCGCTCAGAAGAGGATTTCACACCGGTTGTCGAGAATCCTGGAGCGATCGACTCTCCCGAGTCCTCCCACGCCGTAAAGGAAGAAATCAAAGAGATAGAGCCTGAGGAGCGTCCCGATCTGCTCACGCGAGAGGCCCCGGATGGCCCGGTGCTCGCCGGCGAGCCTTCCCGCGAGGCGGTCCCCGAAGTTACGCCCGAGGTCCATGAGCCTGAAAAGAAACAGCTCAAAGAGCAGGAGGTGTCGCAGACAAGCCTTCCCCAGACCGCGAGCAACCCTCTCATGCGTCGGACCGCACTAGGCCGGGAATTACACGACTTCCAATCCAGGGTGCTTGCGGCGATCCGACAGTCCACGTTCTTTCCGCTGGAGGCCGCGCGTGCAAGACGCTTTGGACAGGTGACTGTGGCTTTTACCATCAACAGGGACGGTACCTTATCCGCGGTTAGGGTAGTGGCTTCCTCCGGCTGCCCCGAGCTCGACGATGCCGCGCAAGAGATCCTCCGGAGGGCCTCGAAGATATTCCCCAGTTTTCCGGCCGGCTCCCGCGAAGAGGGCCTGGCCTACACAGTCCCCATCCATTTCAGAGAGAAGAGGTCTTCCGGCTCGTCGAATGCGACGGTGCCCGCACGGCCTGGACATCAAGGCACTTGATAACGGGCCCCAGGGCGATATTGTTCCAGGACTTGAATAATGTTCAATACTGTCCGGTTCACGGGTGTGGCAATGCCGTGGCGCTCGCCCAGCTCCACCACCTTTCCTGCGAAAACCTCGACCTCGGTTTTGCGCCCTGCCTCAATATCCTGCAGCATCGAAGTCTTGCCTTCCGGAGAGAGGGTCTTGAGAACGGCATACCATCCATCGAGGTCCTCTTCGGCAAGGTTCACACCAATCTGCTGCGCCGGCACGACGACTTCGCGCATCAGCGCTTCCATCAATTTCGGTTGGATTTTCACCGGTCAACTCATTCATTCATAAGTATTAATACATAAACGGGCTTCGCGCCGAGGTCAAATGTGTTTGGGGTGGAAGTAACGTGGTCGGCAGGTACTCTTCCACACCGGGCACTATTGTTCCGAGCAGGTCAATAGTATTTCTTGACATTTGATCTGTAATGTGGAAGGTGTTTCGCGCCGTAAGCCGTAATATGGCGATGCATCACGGCATTTCTCATAGACTGATGAGGTGAGGCTTCATGATTCAGGTCCGGTGCCCTGAGTGCGGGTTCCTCCAAACCCTCTCCGAAGAGCGGTTCCTCACGCTCCCGTCGAATTTCCTCACCTGTCCTCACTGCCACGCCCGGGTACCCAAGGAATGGCAGCCGGTCGACAGCGAGAACATCCCGGAAGAAGCGCGGCACAAGATGCTCGCGTTTTCCCGTCGCATCCTCAACGGGGGCGATGTGAACCGCGACATGGTATATGCGCTCGAGTCGCTCGTGCGGCACTACGGCACGCTGGAGGACAGCGCGAAAGCCCTTGGAATCGGGTACGCGCGCCTTGGAGAGACGAAGAAAGCCGAGGAATTTCTCTTGGCCGCACAGCACGACTCTCCCAACGACAGGGAAATCCTCAGCAGTTTTCTCCAGGTCCGCCTCGAGGAGCAAGACTTCGACGAGGCGATTGCAGTGGGACAGGCGCTCATCGAGGCATCGGCAGGAGCGGTTCACGACGATGATATCGCGCGGCTGGCACTGGCGCTCGTCGGGGTAGACCGCCGCTCGGAGGCGCGAGCGCTCATCTCGTCATATCCCGGCCTCGATCAGAGGAACCCCCTTGTCAGGGAAGCCCGACGGCAGGTCAACCGTGCAGGCAAACCCGGCATTCGATCGATTCTGGGGCGTTGGGCTTCGTTGAATCGGATGTTCCGAGGATCAACTGAAGAAACCTTCCCTCAAAGTGCGCACGCGACGCGCGTCCTCGAGGCGTCTCCGATTCAGCGTGAGCCGGTCGATCCTTCCTTTTCGCAGCCTTGCAAGTCCGATCAGGCTGCCCTCCCGGGAGCCGGGGGCCGCAATCGAAATCGGTTTCAGGCCATTGCTGATTACTGGATATACGCATCGGGAGACGCAATCCCCCAATGGGAAGCGATTCGGGGCCGCATGGCCGCCGAGGAGTCTAAGGCGGACGGAAAGCCGTCAGCGGCCGAGAGTCTCCAGTCACTCCTCGATAAAAAGGCCCTTTCAGTCGAGTACATTTACCGGAAACAATCCCCCGCTCTGTTTGAGTACCCGGAAGACCTCATTCCACGCAACTCCCGTGGGCTCAGCGACAACGATCGTCAGATTATTCGCGATGCCCGCATGATCGCGCGGGTGCGGCTTTCTACAAGCCGCCAGACCGGTTTGGACCACCTGCGGCTCGTCGTGCAGGTGACTGAGGCCATCCGGGAAGAAACGGGCGGAGTGGTGCAGGACGCGATCTCCCACGTACTATGGGGCACAGACGCATGGAAGCGCGTGGCGGACGGCCGGACAACGGACCTGGTGAGCGCGCACGTCCATTTTGAGGCACTCGAAGAGAGCGGCTCAGTCTGGATCCATACCCACGGTATGGCGAAATTCGGCATTCCGGATGTAGAAATGGAAGGAGTGCCCGACGAGTTTGCCTCCACGGGCATGAGACTTCTCACGATGATGGCTCGCAGCCTCATTCGGGCTCTTGAGATTGGGACCCTGAGCCTCCAGGCCAAATTCCACTTGGAGGGCACGCCGGTCCTCTTCAAACTCAGACGATACCCAAGCGACGACGAAGGGCATTTTCCCGCCGGCAGCCTTAAGGTGTTCCCGTACGTCGCGGATTACGATCCCGCGAGCCCCGCGACCATGCGGCACGTGCTGCGGATGCTTGCGAGGAAGCCTTCCCGGGAAGCGCGGCCTGAGGGGCCTGACCTGCGCCGGACTCGTACCCCGCACACGGCGACCCCTGAGGCTCAGACAACTCTTCTCCGGCAAAAGCTCCTCGAAGCGCATAGTCGGGCTCGTACGGATCTGCCCGTGTTCAAAAAATTGTTCCAGGAATGGGGAATGTCCCCCGAGCAGGTATTTGCGGTCAAAGTCGGCTTCCCTCTGGGAGACGGCGCGTTCGAATGGATGTGGGTCTCTCTCGATGCATGGCGCGGAGGCACAATCGTAGGCTTCCTGGAAAATGGGCCTACCGCTCGCAAGGACTTGCACAAGGGCTGTCGGGTTCAAGTGAGTGAGGGCGAGGTCTTCGACTGGGCGATCGTTCGTGACGGGGCTATCGTGAAGGGAGCGTACACCGAGCGCGTCATGCCTCGCGAGGGCCCTCCGGCGGCTGCTTCAGGGAAGGACCCCGCGCAGCTCCTCATCGCCGGCTCTCCATGACCAGTCGTTCCTTGATGCCCTGCTCCTGAAACAGTGCGCCATATTTTCGGCTGTGGGATTGCTTCGACGCTCCGCTCCCGGCAATGACAATTCCGGGCGTGTTATTGCGAGCGAAGCAATCTCCTGCGGCCGGAATACGCAACCGTATTTAGGGACCGTGTTTAGGAAACGAAGCATTAAGTTCCCGGGCTCTCGCCGGCAATCTGATGGGAGATTGTAAACACAAACGTGGAACCCTCTCCGGGTTCGGACTCAACCCAGATTCGGCCTCCGTGGCGTCGAACGAGGGTGCGCACGTACGCCAGGCCCATCCCCTCGCCGGGAACATTGTGTGTGCCCGCGCGCTGAAAGATTTCAAAAATTTTCTCCTGATCGTCCTTTGCGATGCCGATACCATTGTCCCGCATGCGGAATATCGTTTCGTGCGCCAGACGCTCACCTGTGACCTCGATAAGACCCGGTCTTGCCGGGTCGAGGTAATTGACCGCGTTCCCGAGCAGATTGGCATAGATCTGCTCCATCGCGACGCGATCCGCCATTATCTCCGGCAGTTCTCCGACCGACACCGTAATGCCCCGTTGGTTGATCTGGTACGCCAGGGTTTCCAGGGTGCGACGTACGATGTCATTCATGTCGAGCGGCTCTAATTCGAGCTGTCGGTAGCCGAGGCGGGACAGGTTCAGTATCGCGCCGATCAGGTGGTCCATCCGCTCCACCGCGTTGGCGATGAAATCCAGTGATTCGGGTATATCGCTCTTGAGGGCCGCCGCGACAGCCGCCTTCCTGTCGTCGGGCAGCAGGGGCAGACCGACTTCCACCGCGGGTCTCAGCTCTTCAACCGCAGTTTTAAGCTCTGCGGAAAAACCCGTCAGATTCACAAGCGGCGCACGAAGGTCGTGAGACACAATATAGGCGAAATGCCGGATTTCCTTTACCAGCTCTGCTTCACGCTGCCGGTCTAGTTTCAGCTGTTCCTGTTCCTTTCTCAGTTCCCTGAGGAGCAGCGAGTATGGTTGAGTGAATCCTGTCTCGATAATCGCCCTGT
>JAIWNO010000179.1 GCA_020216785.1 Desulfomonile sp. | reverse complement strand
ACATGAGATAAAATGAGAGAACCTTCAGATAATGGCCCACCAGGTTCGACAGATCGTATGTTCCCACGTAGAACGTGAACATAATCTCTGAACCGATAGTAATGACGATGGACCACAGCACAAGCTTGAGCACGCCCGGCTCGAAGCGGTCGCGATGCTTGAGCAGCCCGACTATGGAAAGGAAAAGTATTCCGCAGATCACATACTCGCCGGCGATCTTGAAGGCAGTGAGCCCTTTTCCTGGTACGAAGCACACGGGGAAGACGTCCCAGCGGAAGATCGCCAGGCATACCAGGACGGACAACGCTGCCAGTACGCCGACGGCGATATCCATTCGGAACCGGCGGTGAAAAAACACCGGTGCGATGAGCAGTGAGCAGCTTTCCAAAAACCGGGCGACGATCCACAATTGGGTAGGCAGGTTGGGACCGTACTCCTGGAACATGGGCATGCCCTCGTACGACATGGCGTGTACGAGATCGAAACCGGCGACAAAGAGATACGCCCCTCCGATAAAACGAAGGTAATTGTTTCGTAGAAATTCACGAGCGTTCCAAGTGACGGCAAAGATGCCGAAAGCCACAATGATGGTGAAGACTTCAGCGACAGTGTGGAAGAGAAGGTAATGATAGCGGGACGTCAGGTACAGTGCCGGAGCTATCGCTGCGGCCGCAGCGACATATACATATCGCACCAGGCCGGCAGGAACAAAGTACCGCTCGTGTCCGAGGTCGTCTTGAGGGTCCGGCAATTGTCTCGGCCCGCCTTCCCGCTCTCTTTGCGCCTATGATTTTATGACGTCGTAAAGCCCACCATAGATTACGCTTGATGCAGCGTCAAGCAAACACGGCCCCATTACAAGAAACTCCCGACAGCAAAGGCACCCCTGGATGTGGGACGCGGCAAATCCGATTTGAAAAAACAGGGTAGGTGCGCTATACTATAAAGAGGTGTACTAACTCAGCCGCAGGAGGTATATGAATAATTAATGCGTAGTCCGGCTGCCGGAAGGCATTTACCATGAGAGACCCGATAATCGATATGTTTCTGCGGGCGGGGCTTATTGATGAGGAACAGAGCGAGCGAGCCCTGGATTACAGAAAAAATGAGGGCGTCAACGCGTATGAGGCCCTCGTCAAGTTGGAATTTATAACTGAAGACGATCTGGTTGAGTTTCTTGCGAGAGAGAAGGGACTCCCCACAGTATCCCTCGAAGAAGTCGACGTAGACCCGGATGCGGTCAGGCTCATACCTCCCCAAAAAGCCACCCAGTTCATGTGCATCCCTTACAGCAGGGTCGATTCGACTTTGCATGTGGCCATGGCCGACCCTACCGACTGGAACGCCATGGAAGACCTCAAGTTCATGACCGGCCTGCGGGTCGATGTCAGCATTGCCAAGCCCTCTGAGATTAAGAAAGCGCTCGACCAGTTTTACGATACAGGGATAGCTGTGGACCAGGTCCTGGAGGGCTTCGAGGACGGTGATTTCGAAGCGATCGGCGGAGACATTTCCGAGCTGGATGTCACCGACATGGCCAAGGCCGCCGAAGAAGCGCCGGTCATCAAGCTTGTCAACTTTATCCTTCGCGACGCTATCCAGAAGAAGGCGAGCGATATTCACATAGAGGCGTACGAGAAATCCCTTCGTGTGCGGCTCCGCATCGACGGCTCGCTCTACGAAGTCATGAAGCCGCCCATGAAGCTCAAGAACGCGATTGTCAGCCGCTGCAAAATCATGGCGAGACTCGACATCGCGGAGCGGCGTTTGCCTCAGGACGGCCGGATCAAGCTCAAGCTGGGCAAGGGCAAGGACATGGACTTCCGCGTGTCCGTGCTGCCGACCCTTTTCGGCGAAAAGGTCGTCATGCGGTTGCTGGACAAGTCGAATCTTCAGCTTGACATGACCAAGCTGGGCTTTGAAGAAAGGGCGCTCTTTCACTTCAAAGAGGCGATCCACAAGCCTTTTGGCATGGTCCTCGTCACGGGGCCGACGGGGTCCGGCAAGACCACCACCCTTTACAGCGCCCTGTCCGAGCTGAACTCGCCGGACGTAAACGTCTCAACCGCGGAAGACCCGGTCGAATTCAACCTCCACGGCATCAACCAGGTTCAGGTTCACGAAGAAGTAGGCCTTACGTTCGCTGCCGCGCTCCGGTCGTTTCTGCGGCAGGACCCGGACATCATCATGGTGGGCGAGATCCGCGACTTCGAGACGGCAGAAATCGGAGTCAAAGCGGCCCTCACGGGTCACTTGGTTCTTTCGACCCTCCATACGAACGACGCTCCCCAGACAATCAACCGACTCCTTAACATGGGCGTCGAACCGTTTCTCGTCGCGAGCGCGGTCAACTGCATTGTCGCCCAGAGGCTCGCTCGACGTATCTGCCCCAGCTGCAAAGTGGAGGTGGACCCGCCGCCTGAGGCCTTGCGTGACCTCGGTGTAAAAATGGAAGAGATCGGCACCTTCCCCGTGTACGAGGGGAGGGGTTGCGCCCAATGCTCGCATACAGGATTCAAGGGCCGTGTCGCGCTGTACGAGGTCATGCCGATCGTGGACGAGATCAAGGAGCTTATTCTTGCGGGTGCGTCTGCTCTGGAAATAAAAAGAGAAGCGATCCGCCTCGGCATGGATACCCTGCGCATGGCAGGGGTCAATAAACTGAAGGAAGGGGTCACCACCATCAACGAGGTGGCGCGGGTGACCATGGCGGACTAATCGGCCGAGAGCGGCCCGCTCACGCGGACATCCGCACAAAGGAAAGGGGAAACGGCGTTTGGCGGGACTTCACGATTTCTTGAAGGAAATGGTCGACCGGGGCGCTTCAGACTTGCATATTACCGCGGGAGTGCCGCCCATGATTCGCGTGCGGGGAGAGCTGATGCCTTTGGATTATCCCCCGCTGAAGACCCAGGAGACGCGACAGCTGTGCTACAGCATACTCACAGAGGCCCAGAAACACCGCTTTGAAGAGAACCACGAGCTGGACCTGTCGTTCGGAGTCAGGGGCCTCAGCCGATTCCGTGCGAACATCTTTATGCAGCGTGGTGCATGTGCCGGCGCATTTCGGCTCATCCCCTACCAGATCCGCACGTTCCAGGAACTTGGCCTGCCGCCGGTCGTGATTGAATTGTGCTCCAGGCCCCGAGGCCTGATCCTGGTGACCGGGCCGACGGGTTCCGGGAAGTCCACCACTTTGGCCGCGATGATCGACAAAATCAACACCGACCGCAGAGAGCACATTATCACGATTGAGGACCCTATCGAGTTCACTCACCAGCACAAGAGCTGTATCGTCAATCAACGTGAGGTAAATTACGACACGAAAGGATTTCACGCTGCGCTGAGGTCGGTTCTGAGGCAGGACCCCGACGTCGTGCTTATCGGAGAAATGCGCGACCTGGAGACGGTTGAAGCCGCCCTCACCGTGTCCGAGACGGGCCATTTGACCTTCGGGACGCTGCATACGAACTCCTGTGTGCAGACCATCAACCGGATTATCGACGTGTTTCCGTCGCACCAACAGCCCCAGGTGCGGGCTCAGCTCAGTTTTGTATTGGAAGGCGTCCTCTGTCAGAACCTCCTGCCGACAATGGACGGGAAAGGCCGGGCGCTGGCATTGGAAATTATGGTCCCCAACGCCGCCATCCGTAACCTCATCCGAGAGGACAAGATCCATCAGATATATTCACAGATTCAGGTGGGCCAGGCCAAGTCGGGTATGCAGACGATGAACCAGTCTCTGGCCCTGCTTTATCAGCGGAGGGTGATCTCCTTCGATGACGCGATGGCCCGGTCACCGGATCCCGACGAACTGAAACAGCTCCTCGGTGAGGCGCCGGGAGCAATGCGGAAGCCAAGGCGTATTTAGTGCGACACGGCTCATACGGAATTCAATGGCGAGAATCGCCGCAACGGAACATGAAAACCCCGATCGCTCCGGCATTCTGCCGGCCAGGGATTGGGGCGTTGCCGTACGAACTTGGGCTCAAGATCGTACGATGGATCTATAGGGGCGCACCCGTGTGTGCGCCCGAATGCGGGTAGACCCGTGGGTCTGCCCCCACACCGAGTGGGTGAACAGCACCGCCGTGGAGGCAAGTTCGTTTCAAACCGAGCGTAAGGTTGAAATCTTCGTGCGGTTGACACATCAGGGAGCAGGACGATGCCGGAATACATTTGGAAGGCCAAGACAAGGGCGGGGAACTACCTGAAAGGCGAGATGGAGGCCCCGAACGAAGCGGTGGTCGAGGCCAAGCTCCGTAAGATGAACTATACGGACATCAAGGTGAAAACCAAGCCGAAGGACCTCCTTGCGGGCGTCAGCTTTCTTCAGCCCAAGGTTACCACCAAAGATGTGGTCATCTTCACCCGGCAGTTCGCCACGATGATCGACGCTGGTCTTCCGCTCGTTCAGTGCCTCGAGATCCTCGCGAGCCAACAGGAGAACTCCACGTTCAAAAAGGTGCTCCTCGACGTGAAAGCCCAGGTTGAGGGCGGCAGCACATTCGCGGATGCGCTCCGCCACCATCCGAAGATTTTCGATGAGCTTTTTGTGAATCTTGTTCATGCGGGGGAAACGGGCGGTATCCTGGATACGATCCTCCGACGGCTGGCCCTCTTTCTTGAAAAGACCCAGGCCCTCAAGCGGAAAGTCAAGGGAGCGATGGTCTATCCGGTCGTGGTCATGTTTATCGCTGTCGCGGTGGTCTCGGTGCTCCTGATCTGGGTCATTCCCGTATTCGCGCAAATGTTTGCCGGCGCGGGCGAATCACTGCCGGGTCCGACCCTTTTCGTCATGGGCATGAGCGACTTCATGCGGAACTACATCATCCACATACTGGTTGTGGTAGGCGCCATTGCGTTCGCGTTCAAGAAGTTCAAGTCCACCGACAAGGGTGAAATTATCGTCGATAGAATCGCCCTGAGGATGCCCGCGATCGGCACTCTGCTGCGTAAAGTGGCCATCGCGCGCTTCTGCTCCACGTTGGGCACGATGATCTCCAGCGGTGTGCCGATCCTCGACGCTTTGGAGATCACAGCGAAGACCGCGGGCAACCGGATCATCGAAAACGCGATTATGAACACCCGTACAGCCATTTCCGAGGGCCGCACCATAGCCGAGCCTCTCATGGAGACCGGTATCTTCCCTGGTATGGTGGTCCGAATGATCGCGGTAGGTGAAGCCACCGGCGCACTCGACGCAATGCTGGCGAAGATCTCCGAATTTTACGACGATGAGGTGGACGCTGCCGTGAATTCCATAACCCAGCTCATGGAACCGGTGATGATCGTGTTCCTCGGCGGGACCTGCGGCGGCATGGTCATCGCAATGTATCTGCCGGTCTTTTCCATGGCGGGTGCGATCTCAGGAGCCAGCACATCGGAATAGACCAACCTGGACCGACTCGCCCGGCCGCAGCACGGTGGTTACATTGCAGCGGGGCGTTCCGTTCGTGATGTTTTTAGAGAGAAAAGAGGCCTTCAAGGCCTCTTTTCTCTTTGAAGGAGAGCGGGTTGGAGTTTTTTCGGGAAAGGCCTTTAGCGTCCTTGTGGGGACTGCCTCAAGAAGTCCAATAATACCAATGCGCTTTCAAACACGTACCATTAACTGGGCCGCGAAGCCACAGACAGCGTGCGTCATCGCATTTGTAAAACGATGCGCTTGGGCCCAATGCTCACCCATTTGATGATGCATTCACGTCACGTCGGGCGCCTGCCGCCATGCGCACCGCATGGGAACAGCCGGGAAGGCCGTTGCACTTGACTTTTTTAAGGAGAGAGGATAAAAACCCGATCTGATTTAGAAAACGAAGAGGGACGAGCCGGAATGTCCGAGCCTCCGCTTAAAGCAAAAGAACTCCCCATAGCGACACTCATGCAAGCACGGCTCCGCAAGGTGCGGGACCTTGAGGAAACCGGGATCGCGCCGTTTGCGGTCGGATTTGTTCCGAATATATCCGCAGCAGAATTCCACAACCGGTTCGAGCACACGGCGAGCCACGAGACCTGCGACGACGTGGTGCGCATGGCGGGCCGAATCATTGCGCTTCGGGTGATCGGCAAAGCCGCCTTCCTCAGGATCAGGGACTCATCGGGCGATTTCCAGGCGTATCTGGCTCGCGACGCTATCGGCGCGGACCAATACAAGCTCGTGAAGAAGCTCGACACGGGCGATATTGTCGGCGTGGCCGGCCGGCCGTTTCGGACCCGTACCGGCGAGCTGAGCGTGCTCGCTTCGGAAATGCAGGTCCTTACCAAATCGCTGCGGCCGCTGCCTGAGAAATGGCATGGGCTTACGGACGTGGAAATCCGCCATCGGCAGCGGTACGTGGACCTCATCGTCAATCCGCACACACGGGAAATCGTACGGACGAGGAGCCGGATCGTCAGTCACATTCGCAACTTTCTCGCCCAACGGGGGTTCCTCGAAGTGGAAACCCCCATGATGCAACCGATTCCCGGCGGCGCCACTGCGCGTCCATTCATAACCCACCACCACGCGCTTGGCCGCGACCTCTATCTGCGGATCGCTCCGGAGCTGTATCTGAAACGGCTACTCGTGGGCGGGCTTGAACGGGTCTTCGAGATCAACAGGAACTTTCGCAACGAAGGTATTTCGACCCAGCATAATCCTGAGTTCACCATGCTGGAGTTCTATCAGGCATACGCTACCTTCGGCGACCTCATGAACCTGACCGAGGAACTCATCTCCAGCCTTGCTCTGGAAATCGCGGGCAAGCATACCATCGTGTACGGCGACCACGAGGTGGACCTTGCGCCGCCGTGGCGGCGGATGACCGTGAAGGAAGCCCTGGTGAGATATGCCGGTGTTGACGTCAATGAGGTGGACGATCGGAACACAATGTTCGTCAAAGCTGTTGATATGGGAATTGACGTCAGGAAGGAAGACTCGCTGGGAAAGCTCCAGATGCTCGTGTTCGACGAAGTCGTGGAAGAAAAGCTTTGGGGGCCGATTTTCATCTACCACTACCCTGTGGAGGTCAGCCCGCTGGCGCGGCGCAACGACGAAGACCCTACCGTGACCGACCGGTTCGAGCTGTACATCACCGGGCGGGAAATAGCCAACGCGTTCACGGAGTTGACCGATCCGCTTGATCAGCGCGCCCGCTTCGAGGAGCAGGTGCTTGCGCGCAACGCGGGGGATGAAGAGGCTCACTTCCTCGACGAGGACTTCCTCCGGGCCCTCGAATACGGAATGCCGCCCGCTGCGGGTGAAGGGGTCGGCATCGACCGCCTGGTCATGCTGTTGACCAATTCGCCCTCCATCCGCGAAGTGATCCTGTTCCCGCACATGAGACCGGAGAAAGGGGTCGGATGAAAATCCCCTTCGAGATTCGCGTCGGCATGCGCTACCTGCGGGCAAAGCGCAAGCAGGCGTTCATATCGGTGATCAGCGGATTCAGCGTCTTGGGAGTGATGCTCGGTGTGATGACGCTGATCATCGTTCTGGGCGTCATGAACGGATTCGAGAAGGACCTGAAGGAGAAAATCCTCGGCACCGTGTCGCATCTCGTGGTAATGAGCCATTCCGACCGGCTGGTCACCAACTGGTCGGCGCTCATGGAGCGGATTGGGACCTTTGACGGCGTCAAGGCGACCACTCCGTACGTGTACGGCCAGGCAATGCTCTCCACGCGCGGGAGGGTCCGTGGGGTGATCGTGCGTGGGATAGACCTGGACACCGCAGGCAAGGTGATCTCGCTGCCGCGGTATCTCGTAAGCGGACGCATCGATCAGCTTGCGGCGTCGCAGGATGACGTGCCGGGGATTATCATCGGTAAAGAGCTGGCAGCCGCCAACTCGTTGCGCACAGGCGATCTGGTACAGCTCATCTCCCCCCAGGGAAAGCGGACACCGCTGGGGGCGGTCCCGAGAGTACAGACGTTCCGGGTCGTGGGCGTGTTCAAGTCGGGAATGTATGAATTTGACGGGAACCTTGTGTACATGGAGCTTCCGCAAGCACAGAAATTCTTCGAGATGGGGGATGGGGTGACGGGCATCGAGGTCACGCTCGACGACATCTACCGTGCCCCGAAGCTCGGGGAGCGGCTCAGCAAGGCCCTGGGCGCTCCGTACTGGGCAAGGACGTGGAAGGACATGTACATCAACCTGTTCAGCGCCCTGAAACTCGAAAAGATCGCGATGTTCATCATTCTTACTTTTATCGTTCTGGTGGCCGCGTTTAATATCATCATCTCCCTGATCATGCTTGTCATGGAGAAGAGCCGCGACATAGCGATCCTCAAAGCGCTCGGCGCGACCTCCGGCCGTATCATGCGGATTTTCATCGCTCAGGGGATGGTGGTCGGAGTCGTGGGAACGCTCTTGGGTGCGGTCGCGGGGCTGGCGGGCTCCGCTCTCCTTGCGAGGTATCCTATCATCGAATTGCCGCCGGAAATCTATACCATCTCGACGCTTCCCGTTTCGGTGGACGGAATGGACGTCCTGATGATTTGCGCGGTAGCGCTGACCATCTGCTTCCTGGCAACGATCTATCCCTCTCTCCGGGCGGCCCGCCTTGCACCGGTGGAGGCGCTCCGGTATGAGTGATACGATCATCTACGACGTGACGGACCTCTGGAAAAGCTACACGAACGGGGGCCGTCAGGTGGAAGTGCTCAAAGGGATCGATCTTCGAGTAAAGGCGGGCGAAACGGTCGCTGTCACGGGACCGTCCGGAGTAGGTAAGAGCACGCTCCTGCATATTCTCGGGCTGCTCGACGGCGCCACCAGCGGGAAGGTGATGCTCGGCGGCATCGACGTAAGCACGCTGAGCGAGGCTGAACGGGCGGAAGTGCGCAACAGGCGCATTGGTTTTGTGTTCCAGTTTTTCCAACTGTTGCCGGAGTTCACGGCCCTCGAGAACGCCATGATGCCCGGGCTGATCGCGGGCGAATCGTCTGCGCAACTCTCCAAGAGAGCCATGGAACTGCTCGAGGACCTCGGCATTGCCCATAGAGCACACCATAGACCGGGTGAGCTTTCCGGCGGCGAGCAGCAAAGAGCGGCAATCGCGCGGGCGCTTGTGATGAACCCGGATGTGGTGCTGGCGGATGAGCCGACAGGCAACCTCGACCCGGATACGGGCGAGGAAGTCGAAGTGCTCATGCGGGACCTTAACCGTTCTCGCAACACGACCCTGATCGTGGTGACCCACAAGGAATCGCTCTCTCGTGCGATGGACAGACGCGTGGGCCTCGTGGGAGGGAAGCTGGAAGAACTCCAATGAGGAAGTTTCTCGCAATCGCAGTGATGCTCGTCATTGTGCCGGTGGCCTTGTCGGCGCAAGAGAAGCAGT
Source organism: Desulfomonile sp. (assembly GCA_020216785.1). GTDB lineage: Bacteria > Desulfobacterota > Desulfomonilia > Desulfomonilales > Desulfomonilaceae > JAIWNO01. The sequence goes on along the minus strand of JAIWNO010000179.1, from coordinate 678 downwards.
TCAAGCGGGTGATGATCTTCCCGTTCAAGACTTCCGCTGAGACCGGCGAGCCCGCGTTCAGCCGGGAGCTGGCCGCGGTATTGGGAGGTGAGCTTGCCCGCGAAGGTGACGTACAGGTGATGTCGGGGGCCCCGTACCTCCCGGCGATCCAGACGGGAAGGGTCGATCCGGCGCGCATGGCGCGGCTTGCCCGCCGCATGGACATGTTCGCTGTGGTGTGGGGAAACCTGTCAAAGTTAGACAGCGGATACTCCCTCGATGTTGGCGTCGCTGAGAGCGACGAAACCAAACGGCCTCGCTCCTTCTCCGTCCAGGGCAAGGACATGGAGGAACTGGTCGCCAAAATGCGCGATCTTTCAATCGAAATCGGCAAGGTGACCCTCAAACGTCCGATTATCGGCTCCATCAAGATCGAGGGCAACCAACGGATCGGAAAGGATGCGATTCTCAATAAGATGGAGCTGAGAGAGGGCGTGCCGTTCCGCCGTTCCGCCTTGGGTGAGGAAATCCGTGAGATCTACTCGCTCGGGTACTTCGATGATGTGCAAGTGGAAGCAGACGAGAACGGTGAGGGAAAGGTCAACCTTCGTATCATGGTCAAGGAACGGCCGTCCATCAAGGAAATCGTGGTGGAAGGCAACACCGTGTTCAGCAAGGGGGAAATTCTCGACCCGCTTA
>JAIWNO010000178.1 GCA_020216785.1 Desulfomonile sp. | reverse complement strand
CAACGAAGTCGCTCCAGGTGACGAGCTTGGACAAGATCCGCCAGGATATTGCCAAGATCAAGGAGATGTACGAAAAGAAGGGCTATTACTCGGTCAAGATTGATTACAAGATCGACGAGACCTCCCGTACTGAAGCGAAGCTTACTTTCAAGATCGACGAAGGGCCGCGCAGCTTTCTCACCGATATCGTGCTCGAAGGCAACAAGCAGCTGTCGGACAAAGAACTCAAGAAAATCATGACCATGAAGGAAAAAACATGGTTCTGGTGGATTGACGAATCCGGCCAGTTCACCCACAAAGCCTTGGAAGAAAACCGGGCGCGATTGATAGCATATTACTGGAACAAGGGCTTCATCAATGTGCAGGTGGGCGCTCCCGTCGTGGCCATCGACGGCAGTCGCGCCAAAATCACATTCCCCATACGGGAAGGCGATCGATACCAGGTCCGCAAGATTGACGTGAGCGGCGACCTTATCGAATCCAAGGAGAAGCTGCTCGGGCTCCTCAAGACTAAGGAGCGCACGTGGTTCGACAGAGGCGTGGTCGCGGAAGATATTCAGACCCTGACCAAGCTCTACAACAACGCAGGATACGCGTACGCGGACGTTCAGACCCTCCAGAATATCAATGATCAGCACCATTTCCTCGACCTCAACTTCAAGATCGCTAAAGGCGACCAGGTTACCATCGAGCGTATCGACGTCCGAGGCAATGACCGAACCCGTGAGAAAGTCATCCGCCGCGGGTTGGCGATCAATGAGGGCGAGCTGTACAGCGCGACCCAGATCGACGCGTCGAAAAAGAACCTCGAGGCAACGGATTTCTTCGAGGCGGTGAAGATCAAGACATCGCCGGGCTCCAAGCCCGACATGATGAACCTCGAAGTGGACGTCCTGGAAAAGAAGACGGGCTCGCTTGCAGCGGGAATCGGCTTTTCCTCACAAGACGGCGCGATGGGGAACATCGACCTCAAGGAGCGCAACCTTTTCGGTCTGGGTATCGTGGCCCAGCTCAAGGGAAACCTCTCGGCACGGCGGAACAGCTACGAGGGGTCACTCTCGTACCCGTGGCTGTTCGACACGCCTTTGACGGGCACAGTCCGCGGGTATCGATTCGTGCAATATGAGTCACGGTATCTCCGCGAGAGTGACGGTTTTGGTGTGAACTTCGGGTATCCGCTTTACGGCCATTGGGGGCTTTCCACAGGATTCTCCCGTGATTCCAGTAAACTGTCCGGTTTCGACCCGCTGTTCGCCAAATCGGTCGCGCGTTACTATCAGGCTTTTGGGGGCCAGGCGTCCAAGTTCCTGAATCTTTCGGAGAACTCGGTCTCCGTGGCGCTCAGCCGGGACACGCGCACAGGAGCGGAAATTCCCAACGGCGGCGGCCAAATCACCATCGGCAGCAGGATTTCCGGCTTCGGCGCGGACGTCTATTTCGCACGCCTGTTCTCGGATGTCGTCTATTACCAGCCGGTTGTGTGGAAGGCCATAATGAAGGCCAAGGTGAGCGGCTCCGCGCTGGCCGAGATGGGCGGAATGCCGATCCCGTTTGACCGACGGATTCTTCTGGGCGGGATCCAGAGCATTCGCGGGTACCAGCACGGAGAGGTGGGGCCGAGAGATCGCTTCGGCAACACGCTCGGGGGCGACAGAGGTCTCTATGCCAACCTGGAAATCATGTTTCCGCTGCTGGAGATGCTCAAGCTCAACGGTGTGGCCTTCTTCGATATCGGCAACGCCTGGAACGTTGCAGACTCCCCCTTCATGCAGTCCGTGAAGGCGGGAACAGGCATCGGTATTCGGTGGGTCTCTCCCGTGGGGCCCATCCGCATCGAGTACGGCTGGAAGATCAACCCCCAACCGGGAGAACAACCGGGCGCAGTTGCATTTGCGATGGGTCAACTGTTTTGATTGGACACTCAGTGGAATGAAAGCCTGATAAGTTTTCGCAATCATGAGGAGAAAAGGAGTGGTCGGATGAAAAGGAGTATGGCTCTTATGATTATCGCCCTCGCGGTCGCGTGTGTCTTCGCAGGCTCCGCATGGGCACAAACCTTCAAGTTCGCTTACGTTGATTTCCAGAAATTCGCCGCGGACTCCAAGCGTCATCAGCAGGAACAGAAAAAGCTCGCTGACCTGGTGCAGATGAAACAGAACGATTTGGAGAAGAAGAAGGAAGAACTGATCAAGCTGCAGGAAGACCTCCAAAAGCAAGGGCCACTGCTGAGCGAAGACTCCCGCAATGCCAAGCTCAAGGATATCGGCATCAAAGAAATGGAGTTCAAGCTCCAGGAACAGCAGGCGAAGAACCTCGTGCAGAACGCACAGCGGGAGGCGATGGAAATCCTTCGTCGCGATATGAAGGAGATCATGGACAAGATCCGCGCGGACCAAAAGTACACGTTTATCTTTGACGCTGCCGCACTGGTAAGCGCCGACAAGGCCATGGATATCACCGATCAGGTAGTGAGCGCATACGACTCGGCAAAGCCGAGCGCGAAGCCGGCTGCTTCGACGCCGGCCCCGGCAAAACCCAAGGCCCCGGTCGGCCCGGCCAAGCCGGCGGAGCGGCGGTAGGAACAGGATAGCGCGGACTGAGCAATACGCCCAGTACCACCAACTCCCATGCCCCGTTTTTGGGGCACAACGAATCATGAAAGTCGTCGGCTTCGGTGAACACTCCGCGGCTTCGCCTCGGAGATGATTATTAAGAGCGCCACGCTACGCCATCCTGCGAAAGGGAGACCCCATCTCCCCTCCGCACCTCCCCATACGCACACCCGATAGTAGGTGCTTATGGCGACGACTTTCATACGAATACGCTTTCAGATAAAGAGGGCGTGCACAAAGGCCCATTGGCATCATGTCAGGGAGGCTGTCTCAAGATTCAGGAGGAGTTGCACATCGCAGTTCGGCTGAGCCTGGAATGCCTGTTTTGCAGCCCTCACCCCAGCCCTCTCCCCGTAGGAGAGGGCTGGGGTGAGGGGAATATGGTGTTGCGATATCGCTTTTTGCATGAGATTTGAGATACTCTTTCGGCCAATGGCAACAATACGGAGGTCTCTACACCTCGATGGCAACTTTCACGCTCGAACGACTTGCCGGCGTAGTAGGCGGGGAACCGTCCATCGTGCCCGGTCCGGATATCTCGGGGGTCCGTCCCCTGGAGTTCGCTGAGCCGGGTGACATCACCTACGTCGCGGACGAGCGCAACCTGAAGAGGCTTGCCGAATCCCGGGCCGGAGCGGTGCTCGTGCCGCCGAGCCTGGGAGAGGCACCGCTCCCGGCAATCGTGGTCCGCAACCCGGAAGCCGCGTTCGCGCGGCTCACAGCGCTTTTTTACCCGCTGCCGGCGCAGCAGCCGGGAGTGTCGCCCCGAGCGGACGTGCACCCCGATGCGACCATCGGGCAAAACGTGTCGGTCGGGGCGTTCGCGGTAGTCGAGCGAGGCGCGGTTATCGGGGACGAGACAGTCATCGGCCACCATGCAGTTGTGGGCGAAGAGGCCCGCATCGGCTCGGGCACAAGGATCTTCCCGCAAGTGACGATCTATCCACGCGTCCGCATCGGCGATCGGGTGATAATCCACTCGGGGACGGTTATCGGCGCGGACGGGTTCGGGTATGCGCGGGACGTGGACCCCCAGGGCCGGCCTCTCGCGGTGAAGAAGTACCACAGCGGGACAGTCGAAATCGAGGACGATGTGGAGATCGGCGCTTTGTGCGCGGTGGACCGTGCTCTCGCGGGTGTTACGAGACTAGGTCGGGGCGTGAAAGTGGACAATCTGGTCCAGATCGCTCACAGCGTTCAGGTGGGCGAGGGGACGGTGATCGCGTCGCAATCGGGAATCGCGGGCAGCTCTTCGGTCGGCCGATTCTGCATGATCGGCGGGCAGGTTGGGGTCCGGGACCACGTGGCGGTGGGCGACGGCGTGGTGCTGGCCACCAGGGTCGGTATCTACCGGAATGTTCCCGACGGTTCGGTAATGGCGGGCTCGGTGCCTGCGATGCCCCACAGCGTGTTTCTACGCGCTCAGGGTCTTTTCAAGAGGCTTCCCGAAATGCTTGAGCGTATCCGGAAACTGGAAAGCCTCATGCAATCCAAAGTTAAGGAAAGTTGATGATTCATCCGACCGCAGTAGTCCATCCGCGCGCGGAAATCGGCAAGGATGTGACCATAGGCGCTTATTCCGTTATCGGCGACAGAGTGGTGGTCGGCGATGGCTGCGAAATCGCTCCGCATGTCACCATCGAAGGATGCACCACGCTCGGGCCGGGGACGAGCATTTCCCAGTTCGCGTCCATAGGCGCTCCGCCGCAGGACCTCTCGTATCGGGGCGAAGACACCCGTGTCGAGATCGGCCGCAACGTGCGGGTCCGTGAATTCGTGACAATCCATCGGGGCACGGTCAAGGGCGGGGGCATAACCTCAATCGGCGATGAGAGCTTCCTCATGGCCTACTGCCACGTTGCTCACGATTGCAGACTCGGCGAGGGCGTGATCATGGCCAACTCCGCCCACCTGGGCGGACACATCGAGATCGGGACCAAGGCGATTCTCGGCGGCGTCGTCGCGGTGCACCAGTTCGTGCGGGTCGGCGAGTTTGCCCTCGTGGGCGGTGTATCCGGCGTTGCAAAGGACGTTCCTCCCTATACGCTTGCATCCGGCGCGCGGATTTATGTGTACGGCCTCAACGAGGTCGGCCTGCGGCGCAACGGATTTTCCCGCGAAACCATCAGCAGCATCAAGAAAGCGTTTAAAATCGCGTTCCGGTCCGGCCTCCACATTGCAACCGCGGCCGAGCGGATCAAAGAGGAGCTTTCGGATTGCCCCGAAGCGCTCAAATTCGCGGATTTTCTCGTCACATCCCGTCGCGGCATGGCGAGGGTCTCGCTGAGCCGTCACAGTTTCAGGATGATCTGACCGTGGAACCCGTGGCCATTATCGCAGGGGCCGGCCGCTTGCCCCTCCATATCGCCCACCAGGCCGGCGACCGCGGTCATCGGGTCGTTGTAATCGCCTTCCCGGGCTTCACGGACCCCGCAATCGAAAAGCTCGTCCACGAGGTGGTCTGGCTCAAGCTCGGGCAGATTCAGAAAGCCATCACCACCCTCAAGGACCGGGGCATCAGTCGCGTGGTGATGGCCGGCAAGATCGAGAAGATCAACCTCATGCGGCCGTGGGACCTCGGACTGGACCGCCGTGCGCTGAGGCTGATCCGCTCCCTGAAGGATTGGCGGGACGACACGGTCCTCAAGGGGATTGCCGCCGAGCTTTTGACAGACGGCATCGTAGTCGAGGAAATCGTTCACTGGGCGGGCAATCTCATGGCGTCGGTGGGCGTGCTCACCAAGCGGGCGCCTTCCGCCGACCAGTGGCGGGACATTGAGTTCGGCAGACGCATGGCTCGCGGCATCGGCGAACTTGACATCGGCCAGACGGTCGTGGTGAGGAACGCAGCGGTGATCGTCGTGGAAGCGATTGAGGGAACCGACAAGGCCATTCGCCGTGTTGCGGACCTGGGCGTTCGGGACGCGGTTGTGGTCAAAATGGCCAAACCGCAGCAGGACATGCGTTTCGACGTGCCCGGCGTGGGCCCTTCCACCATTGACAGCATGATCGCGGTCAACGCCTCGGTGCTCGCGGTCGAGGCCGGCAAGACGATGATCTCCGACTACGACGAGATGATGGCACGAGCAAACAAGGCCCGGATTTCGGTGGTGGGCATTCCTTCCGACGGACCTCTCGGCGGGTGACGGCTGGGGCAGATTGTGAAAGTATATCGGCGACTTCTCGGATATCTGAAGCCCTATTTTTCCCGACTGATTCTCGCCGGATTGTGCATGATCGCCCTTGCGCCCCTCACCGCGGCGCTGCCCTATCTCGTGAAACCCGCGCTTGACGAGATCTTCTTCAACAAAGACTCCCGGATGCTTATATACATCCCGGCAGCGGTGGCAGCGATCTATGTCCTGAAAGGGCTGTTCGACTTCGGGCAGTACTATCTCATGTCGTATATTGGCCAGAGCGTTATCCGGGACTTGCGGGACGAGATGTACCGCAAGCTGGAGGAGATGTCCGTCGGCTTTTTCGTGCGCCACCCCACAGGCGAGCTTCTCTCCCGCATGAACAACGACGTGTCGCTCGTTCAGGGGGCTATGACCAACGCGATAACCGGCGTCGTGCGGGACGTGGGCCAGATCATAGCGCTCCTTTTTGTTGTCTTCTACCGGGATTGGAAGCTTGCGCTGCTCGCTATGGTGATCTTTCCCCTCGCCATATATCCGTTGCTGAACTTCGGCCGCAGGCTCAAGCGCTATTCAAGGCGGATGCTCGTGTCGCTTGAGGATATCACCACACGCCTGGATGAGACGATCAGCGGTATTCGCATCGTGAAAGCCTTTGCGATGGAGGACTACGAGCGAGAGCGCTTCAGGGCCGAAAATCAGAAGCTCTTCAACGCATTCATGCGTCGATTCAAAGTGAGGGCGCTCTCCAACCCGGTCATGGAGACCCTCGGCGGGCTCGGTGTCTGTGCAATCCTTACGTACGGAGGGTACCAGGTAATCGGTGGTCACTCGACCCCGGGAACGTTCTTTTCGTTCATAGCCGCGCTCTTCATGCTCTATGAGCCAATCAAGCGTCTCAATGAAGCGAATATGACGATCCAGGAGGGCGTAGCTGCAGGCGAGCGGATTTTCGGCCTTCTGGACACTCCGCCGGATATCGTGGATCAGCCCGACGCGATTGAGCTGGACGCGGTCCGCGAGGAAGTGCTGTTCGACCGGGTCTCGTTCTCGTATGATACCGGGGAGCAAGTCCTGGAGGATGTTACGCTGCGCATCAAGGTGGGTGAGGCCATCGCTGTCGTGGGGGAAAGCGGCGCGGGCAAGAGCACGCTCTTCGACCTTCTGCCCCGCTTCTACGACGTCACAGCGGGCGCGGTGAAAATCGACGGCACGGACATACGACGTTTCACCCAACGGTCCCTCAGGCAAAAGATCGGTATCGTGACGCAGCAAACGATTCTCTTCGACGACACGGTGCGTAACAACATTGCGTACGGCAGGCCGGACCTGCCGCTTGAACAGGTGGTCGAAGCTGCGAAGGCTGCGCACGCCCACACCTTCATCATGAACATGCCCCAGGGCTACGATACGGTGATCGGTGAGAACGGGATCAAGCTGTCGGGGGGCGAGCGCCAGCGCATCGCCATAGCCCGGGCCATCCTCAAGGACCCGCCGATCCTCATCCTGGATGAAGCCACCTCGAACCTGGACTCCGACTCGGAAAAGGCCGTGCAAACCGCTCTTGAAGAGCTGATGAAGGGCAGGACCACGCTGGTGGCCGCGCACCGGCTCTCCACCATCCGCAACGCAAACCGCATCTACGTGCTCGCGCACGGCCGAATGATCGAAGATGGCCCCCACGACGAGCTGCTCGCACGCGGGGGTGAGTTCGCGAGGCTTTACAACCTCCAATTCGCAGGGCAGGGGCCCCCATCCAACGGGCCATCCGGCGTATCGACCGCCCGCATGTGATCATGATCGTTTTCCTTTCGTTCAGCGGGGAAAAGAAAAAATTATAGGACAGTATCCCCGCGTAAGTGAACGGTGGCGTATGACCTCCGCGTCATTCCCGACAGGCTTTCTCTCGGCCGTGGCCGCTGCGGGATACCACGCGGTCCAGGCGTCGCGGGCCAAGGCATACCAATGGGGGATGCTCAAGGGCCGTCAGGCGCCGATTCCGGTGATCTCCGTAGGCAACCTGCTCATGGGCGGCAGCGGCAAGACACCGTTTGTGATACGGCTTGCAGAGCTTCTCAGCGGCCGTGGACGCAAACCCGCGGTGGTAAGCCGCGGATACCGCGGGACAAATCGCTCGGCGTACCTCGCAGTAGGCGACGGGAAGTCCGCAGAACCGCTCGTGCCGCCGTCGGTATCCGGTGACGAGCCGTTCCTCATTGCCCGCTCCTTGCCGAACGTGCCGGTGCTTGTGGGAGTGAAGCGGATCCACCCGGTGCTTGCCGCCGGCAGGGAATTCGGATGCGACGTGGTGGTCCTCGACGACGGCTTCCAGCACTTGCCGCTCCGCCGGAACGCCGACATTGTGCTGCTCACGGGCCGCGAAGATCGGATGTTTCCTTTAGGCGGGCTGAGAGAACCTTTTTCCGCGCTCGCTCGCGCTGATGTGGCAGTGCTTGTTGGTCCGGCAGCGGAAGTGCCTCCGGAGGCCGCACCGTACCTGCGGGAGGTACCCGTGTTCCGGTGCAGACACGTGCCGGTCGCTCTGCAGAATTCTGATGCCACACGACAGCCTGGCGAGCTTGCGGGCCGCGACGTGGTGCTCGTCTCAGGAATCGCGAGCCCGGATCGTTTCCGTCGGACGGCTGAAGATCTTGGCTGGCAGGTGCGCCGGCATGTGGCATTTCCCGATCACCACGTGCCGACCGATCGAGAGCTGGAGCGAATCCTGGCTGATGCCGGCAAGGCTGAAGTGATCGTGACGGAAAAGGATTGGGTGAAACTCCCGGAACGCTTCAGGCTCTCGGGCCGCATCAGCAGCCTGAGGATTGCGATGGTCATTGATCGTGAAGACGAGTTGCTCCGAGTCCTCGACGAATTCGTGAGGGGAGTGCGGGCCAAGCATCCCGTGACCGATATCAATATGCATTCAACGAAGTGATATTCGCGGAGGGCCAATCTGGTATCATTGACCTCTTGCTGCTTCCAGGTCCCCGTAGTGAGAAATCGGTTGAGGGAACCAGGGTGCTTGACTTGGATGAAAATCCGGTTGATTCCATCAACGGTCAAGTTCTCCGAGACGATCAGACCCAAGACGTAGCGCTTGAAATGCTTGAAAGAGGGCGCTCCGAAATGGGGGCGAAACGCTTCAAGGGCCCTCTCAAATTCCTCGGGAATGTCGGCCACCACGGGCATTGCGCTCTGCCTCCACTGAAGAGGCATTCTATAACTGGGCTATTTCGCGCCATGGAAGCGCTTTTTTCATGAGCCCTCAACTTTTTCACCCATGCATCACGCGGCATACTCTCAGAGCGCGCAATCCTATTGGATAAGAGTTTAGTAAATTTTGTTCGTTGCCAGATCCTCCGTCTTCCGCGGCATGAGTATCTTTTTGATCGCTTCTTCAAATCTCTCTTCTGCGTCTTCGGCCTGAATCCGCTCGGCAGTCTCTATGAACCGGGCTGATCTCTCCGGGTCGTCCGGTTCAACCTTTTTCTTTCTTCCCATTGTGATCTCCCCCGGCAATGTCTTGATTTGAGATTCCGGTCAGAGCAGTTACGCGTTCCTTGAAATCCTCGTAATCGTCGCCTTGCGCAGTCCTCAAATCTGACAGCCGGTAAAAGCGGTTGGTCGATGGGGACTCTTTCCTTGCTATCTGCATATCTATGCGATCCACATTGACAACCGTCCAGCATTCCACGTACCCGTCGGCTTTGGCCTTTTGGTGACTTTTTTCTGCCTCGCCGATCCGGTTGTGAATGTTTGAGAAATCAGTTCCGCCCTTAATTTCGATGGCGATGATGTTCCTGAACTTGCCTTTTCGCATTTCCTCTCTGATTACTATGTCAGGATCAGGGGCGAATTCAATAATGATCTTCCGCCCGGCTGCATTCATGATTTCAATTTTGCTTGCATTGGAGTCAATGGCAGCATTCTTTACAATTTCATGAATCGCTTGAAAAACGTCAGCGTTTCCAGCTATTCCCCTCTTGACGTTGGCCCCGCCTCGTAACTGGGGGCCGAGGGTGAGTAAGGTCAAGTCGTCGAGAAGGTGCCGACTCAGCCTTGTGGCACCTATCCCTTCAATGAGGAGACTTGCGCTGTCAATAAGTGCTTGGCAAAGGTCGGGCAATCTCTTCTCGTTGTTGTCGGTTAGGATTCCCTTCTCTTCCATTGACCTAAAACCCGTGAGACCAAGTTGAGCGGTATAGAACTCCTTTTTTTTTTTTTTTTTTAGCAGCCGGTAATAACCGA
>JAIWNO010000306.1 GCA_020216785.1 Desulfomonile sp. | reverse complement strand
AGCAGTGTTGGGTTAAGAGTTTCTCGGGGAAAACACACCGGGAGTAGCTTAAACGAAAACCGGATTTGTCCAATTCACGCTGAACCAGTACACAAGGCCTTAACACACGTAGCGATCCGGATCACCACACCACTGAGACAGCGGCAGTCTGGATTTACCCCGCCTCTTGGTCTTCCCCACCTCGGTCAATATCACTCGCCGCATTACGAGCCCAATTCCTCGCGCCAATCCCCCGATGCGATCACCAGGCACCCTTCTACCTTGCTCGGCTCCATGAGATAAGCTTCCGCTGAACTGCCATCCGCGAGCCGTATAGTCGTCCGCTCGTACCAGTCGGGATGACCTTCCAGTCGGTCGAGTGCGTCGAGCACATCATCGGGTATCTCAAAGACTTCGCCTTTCACACTGGTCGTGCCGCCACGGGTCATCGCGGGGATACTTCCCAAGCTCACGAGCATATACGCGGGCTCGGTGCGTGCCTCGCCCAGACAGGGTGATCCTCGCAGAATATGGTGGTTCCTCTCGCCCCTGAGCAGGGTGCCGTATACGAAGACGCGGGTCATGATCGTTTCCGAGGGGCTTTTGGCTGGTTCATACGGAGCAAGGGAATCAGTAATGGCCGCCAATATGATCCGCAAGCGTGTTCGACAGATCCTGTCGTATCACGCGATATCCGCCGGGCCATACGTGAAGGATTGGTGGAGGCGGGACGTACCCGTAGAACCGCGCTGGCTGGGCACCAGCAGGGGGACGTGCCGCAGGCGGGGCCGGAGCGCTGCCGCCGGGCTGTCCGAAAGTCGGTTGACTCTTGGGAGGATCACTCGCCGGGCCCGCCGCAAACGCACCCACTCCAAATGCAAGGCTAAGCAGTACTATTACCGCAACTTTCATACGTCACCTCGGCGGCTATTTTACGCAGGATGCGGAAAAAATTCAATCGCAATTTCGGCCGGCAATGCGGCACGCATAATCGAATCTCACATTTTCAGGAGCACCTTCAGTGCGCCTCGCTCCTGCGATCGCCGGAAGGCCTCTTCTGCCTGATCGAACGGAAAAACAGCCGCTATCAATACGGTCGGGTCCACGAGACCTGCCTCCAGGACCCTCAAGGCCGGGCCGAATCGGCCGCACCGGGAGCCAACAACTGTAATCTCATTAATCACCAGCGGAGCAGGATTGAAGCTCAGCGCGCCATGGTACGTGCTCTTGAGCACGAGAATGCCTCGCGGCTTCACTCGGCTTACCGCGAGGTTCCAGCCGGACGGACTGCCCGACGCCTCGACCACGATATCGAAGCGCTCCTTGCTCGCCGTCAGCTCATCCAGCAACAGGACGGAGCCACCGCCGCGAGCGAAAAGCTCAAGTTTGTCGCGGTGCTTTCCAACGAGCACCAGGTCGCACCCCGTGAGCCGCAGCACCATTGCCACCAGCTGACCGAGTTTGCCGTCGCCCAGGACGAGCACGCGATGCGACGGCTCGATCTTCACTTGTTCAAGGATTTCCATTGCCGCGGCAAGCGGCTCAGTGAAAACCGCTTTCTCGTCGGATAGGCTGTGAGGCACCTTGACCAAGTTCTTCACAGGAAGGCCCAGATACTCCGCGAATGCGCCGTCCCGTCCGGCAATGCCCAGCACCGTCCGGTTCGGACAGTGGCGCTCCATCCCTTGAGCGCACCAGGAACATTGATCGCATCCCGCGTTGATCTCTCCCACGACACGTGCCCCAACAAGCTCGCTGTCGTCCGCGGCCTCCACTTTGCCGACGAATTCATGGCCCGGTACCCCGCGGAAGTTCATGTACCCGCGGGTTATCTCGACATCCGTATTGCAGATCCCAGCGGTCGTCACGAGCACGAGCGCTTCTCCCGGTGGAGGATCAGGTTTCGGGATTTCCGTAAGTTGGAGTGTTCCGTCGAATATCAGGGCTTTCATAGGGGTCGCTCTCGCTCCCTGGGATGGCATTTGTCAAGGACTGCGGTTGCACGGTCCGGCTGACAAAGCATTGTAGCACTCTGCGTAGGCGAGCAGAACCCATTGTGGCCGACCATGTGGCGGCTTCTAGGGGTTTTTCACCACGGAGCACGCAGAGGACGCAGAGAGGATTTTGAGTGGTCATTCTCTACGATCTCCGCGATTTCTGCGGTGAAATCATCTTTCAACACCCTTCCCCTATTGCATTGACAGTTGCCCGCAAAGGCCTCGATCGGGTTGCGTCCGCCCGAACCGTCGTGATACATCTTCAGTCCTGGATGCTCGATCGCGGGGCACTCTCCCGCCATCGTGCGCAACGCATGTGCAGTGAGGTGAGAGGTGATCATCGTCACCGGCGGCGCGGGCTTTATCGGCAGCAACATCGTCCGGGCGCTTAACGACGCGGGAGAAGACAGGGTCCTTATCGTAGATCATCTGGGGACCAGCGAAAAATGGAAGAACCTCGCGGACTTGCGGTTCCTCGACTACGAGCACAAGGATGAATTCCTCGCCAAGGTCGAGCGGGGTGCCTTCGACCACGACGTGCGCGCGGTGTTTCACATGGGTGCGTGCAGCTCTACTACGGAACTCAACGCGGATTACCTGATGGCGAACAATTACGCGTACTCCCGTCGGCTCGCCCAGCGCTTCGGACAGAAAGACGGGCTGAGATTCATCTATGCCTCGAGCGCAGCCACGTACGGTGACGGCTCTGAAGGCTACTCCGATTCTCATGACGCGGTGCCGAAACTCCGGCCGTTGAATATGTACGGTTATTCCAAGCAGTTGTTCGATCTATGGGCGCTCAGGACCGGGTTCATCGACCACGCTGTGGGAATAAAGTATTTCAATGTATTCGGCCCGAACGAGTACCACAAGGCAGATATGCGAAGCGTCGCAATCCGCGCATATTTTCAAGTGAAGAAGACCGGAGGCGTACGGCTGTTCAAGTCGTACCGGCCGGAATTCGCGCACGGTGAGCAAAAGCGCGACTTCATCTATGTTAAAGACGCGGTGCGCATCACCCTCCACTTCCTCGAGCATCCCGAATGCAACGGTCTTTTCAACGCGGGAACCGGAGCGCCGCGGACATTCCGCGACCTCGTGGCCGCGGTGTTCACTGCTCTCGGCAAAGAGCCGAGCATTGAGTTCATCGATATGCCTGAAGGACTGGAAAAGCGCTATCAATATTACACGTGCGCGGAGACCGCCAAGCTCCGGGCGGCAGGGTTTGTCGACGGCTGTTCCCCGCTGGAGGATGCGGTCCGTGACTATGTCCAGAACTATTTGGAAAAGGACCCGCGTGGAGAGGCAGCCCTCGAGACAAATTGAGCGCCAGTGGCTGCTCCGATGACGTGAATGCGGCTCACCGAACGGCGTTTGGCGCGGCCTGTCCGTCTTTCCGCATCCAGCACCTGACGAGATGCCCGGACTGCTTTCGCTCCAGAATGGGGGGGCGCACGCATACAGGTTGGACTTCGGGGCAGCGATCCTGGAAAGTGCATCCAGGCGGCAAGTGCCTCAAATCCGGCACCATGCCACGGACAACGTGGAGGCGCGCCTTTCGCCCGTCGTGCTCACCAATGCGCGGCACGGATTTCAGCAGGCCGATGGTATACGGATGCTGCGGCGACGCGAATAAGCTCCGGACGGGCGCTTCCTCCACGATCATGCCTGTGTACATCACTGCGACGCGATCGGCCATTTCCGCGACAATTCCCAGGTCGTGCGTGATGAGGATGATCCCGGTCCCCAGCCGTTTTTTGATGTCATTCATCAGGTCGAGGATTTGTGCCTGGATAGTGACGTCCAGAGCAGTAGTAGGCTCGTCCGCAAGCATCATTTTCGGGTCGCACGCGAGCGCCATCGCGATCATCACTCTTTGGCGCATGCCGCCGCTCATCTGATGAGGAAAATCACGCGCGCGGCGCTCTGCAGCGGGGATCCCGACCTTTCGCAACATCTCTACAGACGCTTCCCGGGCTTCGGAACGGCTCATTCCTCGATGAACCCTGAACACCTCGGCGATCTGGTCCTCGACTCGGAATACAGGATTGAGCGACGACATCGGCTCCTGGAAGATCATGGAGATGTCGTTCCCCCGGACCTTACGCATCTCCGGTTCGGGGAGCGTCAGCAGATCCACACCCTGGAACATCACGCGGCCTGAGACGATCCTTCCTGGTGGCGACGGCACCAATCGCATAATCGATAACGCGGTGACGCTCTTGCCGCAGCCTGACTCACCTACGAGGCCAAGGGTTTCCCCTTCGTCCAGGTGAAGGTCCACTCCGTCCACCGCAGCCGCGATGCCTTCGTCGGACGAGAAGATTGTCCTCAGACCGGTGATTTCCAGGAGTTTTGTCATTGCGATCAAATGTCGATGTGCGGCAGGATGAAATATGCGCCGAAAAAGCCGCTGCCGAAGCAGAAAAGAGATACCAGCAATGCCATAACAAGGAACGAGCTGCGCTGCAAAAACGCGTCCATGGCCGCGCAGAACCATACACCGAGAGCTATGAGCAGGGAAGGCGTCTGGATGTCGTATTCAATTTCCTGCCGGACAAAAAGCGGAACAAAATAGAGCGCCACGTTCAACGTGAACAAGAGCCCGGCGATGATACGGCCTCGACTGATCTGGCCCAGTCCTGGAAAAATCAATGAGAGGACCGCAAAGAAAACCCTCGATCGACCCTTTTTCTGCTCAGGCGGCTTGTTCATGGCATCCTCCGGACCGCAGCGGCCCATGCGGTCATATAAACGATGCCATGCACGAAGTCAATGAACTCACCACCGATTGAATTCCGGCTTACGCTTCTCAAGGAAAGCTTGCATTCCCTCCTGGCCGTCAGCGTGCGCAGCGCATGCCCTGAGAGCCGCGCGTTCGAGTTCCAAATGCTCCTCGAAAGAATTGCCGAACGAATCGGTCAGCAGTTGTTTCGTGCAGCGAAACGAGTTGAGTGACCGTTCCGTCAACTCCGTGGCCATGAGGATCGCGTCCTCAAGGCTTCGGCCGTCCGGCACCACCTTTGTCACGAGTCCCCATTTCAGCGCCTGATCCGCAGTAATCGGTTTGTCAAACGCGCAGATCTCCAGAGCACGGGCAAGTCCCACCAGTCTCGGGAGTGTGAACGTGCCGCCGCCGTCAATGGACAACCCATTGGACGTGTAGGCCTGACGCATCACGGCAGACTTCTCCATGATCCGAAAATCACATGCCAACGCGAGCGAGAATCCGCCTCCCGCGGCAATCCCGTTAATGGCAGCCAACACAGGCTTGGGCATGCGGCGGATCTCGAGAACAGCCTGATGATAGCGTGCAGCGAGGTTGTGAAACGCAGACGCCGGCCCGTGCGGCCATGATGAAGCCCACCTCAGATCTCCGCCTGCGCAGAACGCCTTCCCTTCGCCGGTGATTACCACTGCTTTCACGGTATCGTCCGCGGCCAGATTCACCAAGTGCTCGGCTACCATATCGATAGTGTCAAGGTCAAATGCGTTGTACGCTTGTGGTCGGTTGATGACGACCGTTGCGGTCTCGCCACACAGGATTACTTTTACCGGCTCTGACATGTCGTCCTCCCGGATCTTCCGGTCGCATGACGCGCACGAACCTGGTTACGTCTCGAGTCGCTTTTTCTCTTCAGTGCGGATCTCTCTCCTCAGGAGCTTGCCGACCTTTGACTTGGGCAGCATGTCCCTGAACTCAATATATTGCGGCATCTTATAGTCAACGAGACGCCCGCGGCACCACCGGATCAGCTCGTAGCCCGTAATCCCTTTCACGTCTTTCTTGAGCACCACGAATGCCTTGATACGCTCGCCCACCTTTTCATCGGGCAGCCCCACGACGCACGACTCGATTACCGCAGGATGCTCCTGGAGCACCGCCTCGATTTCGGAAGCAGAGATTCGGTATCCCTTGTGCTTAATCGAGTCTACGGTACGGTCCACAAAGTAAAGGAAGCCCTGCTCGTCCTGCCTGACGATATCGCCCGTGCGGTACCAAAGTTTGCCGTCGATCTCCACAAAGGATGCGGCAGTTTCTTCAGGCTTGTTAAGGTACTCGCGCACCATACGTGAAGAATGTACCACAAGCTCGCCCGGTTCTCCAGGCTGCACGAGGTCGGTGCCACCGGGCTCGACAATCTTGATCTCTTTGCTCGGAACGGTGAGTCCTATGCTCAATGGAGGATTTTCCCGATCTGTCGGCCCCATCGTGACTCCGCCGCATGTTTCCGTCGCACCGTAGCCTGGGAAGATACGAAGACCGAAACGAGCGCTCCACCGGTTTGAGACCTCCACTGGGAGCACGTCGCCGCCCGAGAAGCAGTACTTGAGCGACGAAAGGTCGTATTGGTCGACTCGATCGTGTTCGAGCACCATGCGGTAGAACGCCGGCACACCCACGAGAGTCGTGGCCTTGAACCGCTCGATCGCGTCAAAGACCGCATCGAGGTTCACCCGCGGCATGAGGATAAGCGTGCCACCCCCTACAATGAGCGTGGACAGCGTGCACGTTTGCCCAAGTATGTGAAAAAGCGGCGCTCCGCCCATGATAACATCGCGGTCGCGCGGAAACAGGGCATCCCGCACGGCAAGTTGCTCTTGTGCAGATACCAGAAACAGTCCGTGTGAGATAGGGACACCTTTTGGGTGCTTCGTGGTGCCGCCCGTGTAGATGATTTCCGCAATGTCGTCCTCTTTGGTTCCGGGGTCCGGGGCAGGCCCTTGCGGCGACGATAGCATCCGACTCATGAATCGGGCGAATGGGGCCTTCTCCACCTTGCCCGACGGGATTTTGTCCGCAAGCTTCCCGAAAGCCCGTTTCCACCATGGAAGCAAATCCGCGACATTCGTGATCACGACCCGCTTGATGCCGGTCTCAGGCATAGCCTGCATCACGTACCCGAAGTTGCGGTCGGAGCAGACGATCGCCTTCGCGGCCGTATCGTTCGCGATGTATTTCAGGTCGTACGAGGTGTAGATCGGCGTGATCGGAACCACCACGGCGCCAAGTCGTTGTATCCCGAGCCATGCGATCACAAACTGTATCGAATTCGGGATGTACATCATGATGCGGTCGCCCTTGCCGAGTCCATCGGCCGCAAGCGCCGCGGCGAATCTCTCGGAAAGCTCCAGCACACGCGCGTACGAGTAAGCAGTGCCGAGAAAAATCACGGCCGGCTTGTTGCCGTACTTCGACGCAAGAGAACGGAATGCGCCGAAAATGTCAGGTGCAGGCAATTGCTCGTCGTTCGATCGGTTGTTACGTTCAGACTCCAAAGTAGGCCGCCTTTACTTCGGGATTATCCATCAGATCGGCGCCCGAACCCTCGAGGGTGAGCATCCCGTTCTCGATGACGTAGCCGTGGTCGATCATAGGGAGGATAGGCCTGGCAAATTGCTCGGTGATGACAATCGTAAGTCCTGTCTCTTCCCGAATTGTACGGATAGCGTCCACCAGGCTCTTTTGCATGATGGGGCTCAGCCCGAGGAGAGGCTCGTCCAGCAGCAGAAGCCGCGGCTTTGCCGCCAAGGCCATGCCCAGCGCGAGCATTTGCTGTTCTCCCCCGCTGAGAAAGCCCGCCTTGCGCATACGTAACCGGTCAAGTGTGGGAAATAGATGGAAAAAATATCGAATGGTTTCTTCCACCTCAGAGCGCTTTCGAAGGTACCCGGCGATCCTGAGATTTTCCATAAGGTCCGATTCGGGAAAAATCGGATGGCGCTCTCTGCAAAGCACCATGCCTCGTTTGACTCGTTCGTTGGGATAGAGTTCCGTGATATCCTCGCCGTCGTACTTAACGGATCCGTAGATGGTTATCCGTTCACCACCCTTGCGCTGTTCCTTGATTTTGGTGTCGATGATGAGCCCGGAAAGCGTATTCATGAGGGTGGTCTTGCCCGCGCTGTTCGAGCCGATTATTGCCACCACCTGCCCCGGCTGGACCGACATGCTGAAGTCGTTCAGCGCGAGGGCGTTCTCGTAAAAGACCATCAGGTTCGCTGTTTCGAGCATGAACTTGTCCCGTTCGTCGAACGATTCATTCCAATGTCAATCTTCACTTCCGAGGTATGCCTGCTTCACTTCATCTTTTTGCATCACCTCAGACGGGATACCCTCCGCGATGACCGTCCCGAAGTTGAGGACCACCACCCGGTTGGCAATCCGAAACAGCTCGCGGAGCCGATGCTCGATCATAATCACCGTCTTGCCCTCGACCACGAGCTTTTCTATAACCGGGACGATGCTTGCAAGTTCCGCGATGCTAAGGCCCGAAAAAAGCTCATCCAGAATGATGAGGTCCGCCCTGAGCGCGAGGCATTTGGCCAATTCCAGTCGTTTGAGGTACCCGTGAGGCAGGCTTCCTGCGGGCTTGTATGTTACCGATGACTCCCGCTCGAATCCGACTTCTTCGAGCAGGTCTTTGGCAACCGCGTCTCTATCGCCGTATCGGCCGCCCGAAAGGCTTTTCACTCGCGGGGAAAAGAGCGGAACAATCAGGTTCTTGAACGCCGCCAGCGCGGTGAACGGCCGCACCATCTGGAACGTCCTCGCGATGCCGAGACGGGCTATGCGGTAAGGCATCAGTCCGGTGATGTTCCGCCCTCGGTATACGACTTCGCCGGAGTCGGGAGTGATGAAGCCTGTAATAAGATTCACCAGTGTCGTCTTGCCCGACCCGTTCGGGCCGATGATACCGAGCAGCTCGCCCTCCCGGACGTCGAAGCTCACTCCTGTGACCGCCTTGACACCGCCGAAGCTCTTGCTGAGGTCGCGGACACTGAGGAGAACACTTTTTTCGCTATGCGGCGAAGGACTGGTCATAAGTTTGTTTTCCTCGCCAGTTCAAGATGGATGCTCCATGAGCACGCTCAAATCTCATTCATTGCGACGGCCCGCACTAACGCTCCACTTCAACCCATCGCTCGAACTGCTTGTATTTTCTTTGGATGTAATGAAATACCCCTTCCGGGAGCGCCACGATGAACACCGTCAGCGACAGGGCATAGATGACTGTTCGCAGGCCCCCGATCCCGCGGAGGGCCTCCGATAAAGGAACCAGTATGAATGCGCCGAGGGTGGAGCCGGCGAAGGTTCCCATTCCTCCCACCACAGCAGACGCAATGGGTAGGATCGAGTAATCCAATGCGAACGCGGGCATTCCCACGAACATGTATACGTGAGTCATGAACGCGCCGCAAAACGAGCACGCGCATCCTCCGAGAAAGAGCGCTTGAGCCTTGAGATAATAGATATTGATCCCGCCGCTCATCACCGATCGGTCGTTCTCTTGGATCGCCCGGAGCACAAGGCCGTAATCGGTGCTCATCATTCGGCGAACAGCGAACAAGACCAGCAGCATCGCGGCCACAATCAGGTAAAGCTCCGCATAGATGCTGGGAAAAGGTTTCAGCCCGGTGAGTCCTTCGGTGCCGCCCAGAAAGCCGGTTGCTTCGATTATCCGTTCGATCATAAGCGGGAGAACGAGCGTCACCATAGCGAAATAGATGCCCCTGAGGCGCAGCACCGGCACCAGGCACACCGTGCACAGCCCGCCGCCGAGGACTGTGGCCAGCGGAATCGTGAGCCAGATCGGCAGGTGAAGGTGGTGGTCCAGCACTCCTGCGAGATACCCGCCCACCCCAAAGAACAGCGCCTGCCCGAGCGACACCATGCCCACCGACACAAGGAAGTCCCAACTCATCGCAAGAATCGCAAATACCGACGTGGAGATGAGCACTTTCTGCCAGTATGTGGGCAGGATGAGCGGCAGGATCAGGAGCACCGCCACCGGCAGGACCGACGGCACTGCCACGTAAAGCATTTCCCGATACGAAGTGAGAGCGAAAATGTCGTCCGATCTCACCTTGATGCCGCGATCGAGCCTCTCTTTGCGCTTCTTGGTCGTCATGATGATGCCATGCCCATTAGTTGCACCTTCAGGGCGATCAACCGATCGCCCGCGCGATCATTGAATTTACCGCATGATTACTCGGGCGCCTGCCTCAGCACTGTGCGAGCCAAGCATGGTCGCTCATTCCCACTTGTGAGAGTGCTTCGCTTCGCTCGCAATTACGATTCTCGACAATGTCATTGCGAGGAGCGCAGTTAGGAAGCAATCTCCAACGCGTGAAATACATGAAGGGCGGTGGAGCCAAGTAATTAGATCCGCTCTTCCAGCTCTTTCTGTTTGCCGAACAGACCGGACGGCCGCACCGCGAGGATTAACAGTATCGCTATGAGCGGCACGATCATTTTCCAGTGAGGCCCAAGGTACGAGTCCGTAAACATCTGGGCGTACCCGAGCATGAACGAGGCGGCCACCACTCCGGCCGTGCTTCCAAGTCCGCCGATGATGCAGACAGCGAGAGCGTTGACGAGAACGTCGTACCCTTCGTTCACCGCAATGGTTCCACGCGGCAGAATCAAAATGGCCGCGGTGGCTGCCAACCCGGCTCCGAACGCGACACTGATTCCCGCGATTCGGTCGGTGTTGACGCCAAGAGTGAGCGCGGTGCGCTCGTCCTGCGCGATCCCTCTGAACGCCAGGCCCACCTTCGTGTAGTGTGTGAACAGGTAGAGTCCCACAGCGAGAGAGGTTCCGGCCCCAACTATCCAAAGCCTCTGGTGGTCTATGTACGTATTCCCAATCATGACGCTGCCGTCGGTAAATACGGGCAGCGTATACTCGAACCCGGTCCATCCCAGGTAACGGAAGAATTCCAGGATCGCCAGTCCCACGCCGAACGTCGCGATCACTTCGGAAATCACCAGACCGCGCAGCCGCAAGAGCACGAATCGATAGAGCCCCGCTCCGAGGAGCGCTGTCAGCAGCACGGAAAGGATGGCGGCTACAGCGAACGGGATCGACAGCAGGTTCACGAAAATCCAGACCATGTAGCCGGCCAGAATAAACAGCGCACCATAGGCAAAATTAGACACGCCGCTTATGCTGAATGTGAGACTGAACCCCAACGCAATCAGCGCAAGGATTACACTGTTGATGAAGCCGTAAATGAGCGTGACTTCAAGCATGGAGGCGCCTTACATGCGCTCTCGCGCGGGACGGGGATATCACCACGAAACTCGGGATCCCCCTGCCAAACCCTGCCGAGAGCCTCGACTTCTGGTGCGATCTGTGGGTGATCGCACGTGGTGATAGAGATCAATTGCCCGACTTGCCCCACTCAGGCAATTGAATTTTTCCTTCCGCCTGTGGCCCAGGAAACACAATAACTCGTTTCCCGTCCATTGTCCACTGGAAGACGCACGCGGCCGCGGTTTCTGCGGGGTCGTCCCCATAGATCACT
>JAIWNO010000305.1 GCA_020216785.1 Desulfomonile sp. | reverse complement strand
CGCCCTGAGAGTATCTTGGTCCGGTCAAGCACCGTCGTGGGGCCCGAGGTGTTCCCCTTGAACACGTCCACTGCCGCCGGGTCGCCGTCCTTATCCGTCAACAGACCGATGACGATCTGCTTCTTACCCTTCTTCCCATCACGATTGTACCCCCACTCACCGAGCTCGTTGCATCGGCCCTCCAGGCAGCCGGAGGTGACATCGGAGAGAAACAATGGGTTGCATCCCTTAGTAGTAGCCGTCTTCGAACAGGTCAAGGATCTCGGCAAGCATCGTAATCGCGGCGTCCGGTATTCTTCTTCCGTGTCCAAGCGTCCACCTTTTCCATGAACGCTAGTGAGTTCACCTCCCGTCCGCGCAGATATCGCACAAAAGCCGAAAGAGCGGCCCTCAACTCCTCCACGCCTTTCCTGCTCAGTCGCAACCGTTGCGCGGCGTCTCCGCGCACCTGGAGGCCACGCCGAACCAGAGCGAGCGTGCCCGGAGACAGTACCGGCCTGGGGCCCGACTCGGGAGCGCACCAAGCGTGCGCAGCGCCGCCGAGACTCGGTGAGAATACCGCATTTTCTCCTTTTGCGATGGCAATTCCGCATCCCGGACAAAGATCGAAGCTCGGACCGTACCCGAGGATAGCGAGTAACCGGATTTCGTCGAGCATGAATCGCACGGGATTGAGAGGCGAGGTTTCCAGCGTCTCCAGAAACGCGACCAGGAAGTCGAACAGCGTCTCGTCCGGCTGCTCCGCGGGTTGAAGACGCAAGGCAATTTCGAAGAAGTACGATGCGAGCGCGACCTTGGCCAGGTCGGAACGAAGGCCGAGAAACCCTTTAATCGCCTGGGAATCGTCGATCCAGACCAGGTCATCTTTCTTGCGAGGTCTCAGCACAAGGTCAACAAGGGAAAACGGTTCCAGGTGCCCGCCGAACCGGATTCGACTCTTGCGGGCGTTCTTGGCCACTCCGCGCATCCACCCCATGTCCCGGCTCAAAAAGACCACCAGCTCATCGGCTTCGCCGAAGGGATACTTCTTCAAGAGGAGCGATCTGATCACGATTTGTCCGCGGGTTTGTCCCCGGGAGCGGGGGTGGTCCCATAGACCTTGTGCGCGCGTATCCAGTTCTTTTGGAATTCAATAAAGGGACGCAACCTTCCGTTAGGCTCACTTGCCAAACGATCGAGGGCCGTTAACGCAGTTTGCTGCATTCCTGGATCCGATACAAGCACCATAGTCTGAACTTGTTGAATAATCTCCGGCCGTGCCGGTGCGCCTTTAAGCGCAAGAATCGCCAGCGTGTTAATCCCCCATGGTCGAAAAACCGGGTCACCTTCCCGTTGCGCGGCCGTTATCGCCGCTTTGAGGGCACGGTACTCGGAAAGATCGTCCAGGCAGCCCAGCGCGGTACGAAGGAGGTCGATTCGTCTCGAGCACAGATTGACAAAGCTCTCGATACTCTGTCTGTCCGGAGCACCTTCGCCTCCACCCAGCCGTGCAAGCTGCTCGGCGCCGGCTTTCTGAAACGCGATCCCCCAGCTCAGGAAATGATAACCGCCCGGTTCGTCAAGAAACTGCCTGCCCAGGGAAATAACCAGGCGGCAGATGACCCGCGCTGTCTTCGCGTTGCCTCGCTGGTGCTCGATTCGTGCGCGTTTCAGCGCAGCCTGCACATAGTCCCTGAACATGTCCCACGGCACGGGGCTTCGCCGATCATCCGGGTTGGCACGAAAATCCCCGTGGTAGATCTGAAGGAGTCCGCCTTGACTCTTTGCCGCGGCCTTGAGCAGGAGGTCCACACCCCGAGCGTCCGGATCTACGCCCTTGGGTCCCTTTTCCTTCTGGTGGAGTTTTTCCAGCTCGCGATAATCAGCGGATGCAACCCCTTGCTTGGCGGCGGCAGTGAACGGCATGTCCTCCTTCCCGGAAAGACCTATCTTTTCAAGGATCTTGATGGCAGCATTAAACCGCATGGCGGTTTCGTCCTGCTCGGGCGTGGGATAGGAGGATTTCATCTCGATACGGTACCCGGTGAAAAGCGGCCGCTCGAACCACCACTTCCCATTGTCGAGAACAAAAAGCACCTGAGTTTCCAGGACCGTGTGGCCGGGGAGCTCCGGCGCAAGCGGAGCGGACTTGAACAGCAGGCTTGCCTCAACCCTCTTGGTTTTCCCATCCTCTGAAGTAAGCCGCTTGTGGAT
This sequence comes from Desulfomonile sp., assembly GCA_020216785.1. Taxonomy (GTDB): domain Bacteria; phylum Desulfobacterota; class Desulfomonilia; order Desulfomonilales; family Desulfomonilaceae; genus JAIWNO01. Next base: position 9,098 of record JAIWNO010000305.1, on the reverse strand, counting down.
GGTTACGCGTTCCAAGTCTTGAACACGACCTGCGTATCGGCTGAGGAACTGCTTGACGTCGTCTCCGCGGACCTCTTTTCCCTCCACGATGTCCGGGTGAATGATTTTTTCAAAGGCGGCCGCGTCCTGAGCGGCGAAGACCTTGGCAAGGTTCTTTGCCGCATCTTCGGGAGTCTGGGATGGACCGAAGATTGAGAGTATCCCCACCACACCGACGCAGGAGAATGAGAACAACGTGTATGATTTCCGGAACTTAAGCATGTTCACCACCGGATCCGCGCTGCTCGAGTGAGGACTGTTTATCCTGTTCTTTCCGTTAGTTCAAGCTGATTGTGAAGCTACTTCTCAGAAGTCCCACGCGCATATCGGTTCTTACAATCTTCCTTCGCTTTCCATCAGCTTCACCAGCGGAAGCGTTATGCGTCGCTTCAGTTCCAGTGAGGTTTCGTCCAAAAGGTCGAGAATTCCTTCCAATTCTTTGAGATTCCTCGACTTGTGGGTGATAAGATAGCGGCTCACCTCCGAAGGTATCCGGATGTTCCGGTCACGCGCCATTTTGTCAAGGACCAACAACCTGGCATCGTCCTCGGGCGGCCGAAGGGCAAAAACCAAGCCGGCTGTGACGCGGGAGGCCAAGTGGGGGTTATCCTCGAAGATTGCGTCCGGTGCTTCCAGCGATGTCATGATTAACGGTGCGCCGTTGCGCGCGAGTTTGTTGAAAAGAGTCCACAAGGCTGCAGCATCGTTTCCGCGGACGAGATGTACGTCATCCACAGCAACGAGGCGAGGCGCCTCACCAACATCGTCCGGTCCTGAGACGAGCTGATGGAGCAAAGGGAAGACAGAGACTTCGTTTTGGGATTCGACTTCGACCAGCACGAACGGCCGGTGCGGTCTCTTCTGTTCCCAAAAGGCCGCGAGCGCCCGCAGAATATGGGTCTTCCCCACCCCTCCCGGGCCGTACAGGAAGAGCGACGACACCGGCCTTCCGACCTGTTCGCAGACCTGACGAAGGGCCGATACCGCGGTCTCGATCCCCTCGTGAAGAATGAGGTTGTCGAAGGTGTAACGCGGCGGGGTAAATAAAGGCAACGTGAGCTGCTTCATCAAAGGACCTGCATGTATTTTGCGAGCCGGGGAACGTGAGCGGTCCGCCGATCAGCGCGGTGACGGCGACGGCATATTAGGTCGAGAAGGCCGGATGATCAATGGGGTACTTAAAAACAAAAGTCTTGACACGGCTCGAAGGGTCGATTACTTTCAAAATAGGATGCTGTCGAGAAAAGCGCCCACCCAGGAGCCAATTTCCATCCGAAGGACCTAATTGCCGTAGAAACAGGGGACCGGCCGATCCTGCCGGGCGTCTTCGCGAGCACGCCCATCCGAACAACCGTTCATAACTCAAATCCAAACAAGAGATACAACACCCTTGCAAAAAAACAAACGAACAAGACGTAATTCAGGAGAAATCATGGACATCGGCGAGCTGAAAGAGAAAAAGGTCAGCGAATTGCTCGGCATCGCCAACTCGCTCAATGTTGAAGGGGCGAGTAGCATGCGCAAGCAGGAGTTGATCTTTGCCATCCTTCAAGCTCAGCAGGAAGGCGAAGCCGCGGAGGCTCCCATTCGTGGAGAGGGAGTCCTCGAATGCCTTCCCGACGGATTCGGTTTTCTCAGAGCGCCGGACTACAACTATCTGCCGGGACCGGACGATATTTACGTGTCTCCAAGCCAGATCCGCAGGTTCAATCTGCGGACGGGCGACACGATCACCGGGTATATTCGCCCGCCGAAAGACACTGAGCGTTACTTCGCTCTTCTCAAAGTGGAACACGTCAATGGCGAAGACCCGGAACGCATCCGCGACAAGATCCTCTTCGACAACCTGACTCCGTTGTATCCCGAGGAGAGGTTCCGTCTGGAGACTAGCCCGACCGCGTACTCGATGCGGGTGATGGACCTGCTCACCCCCATCGGCAAGGGCCAGCGGGGTCTCATTGTGTCGCCTCCCAAGGCCGGCAAGACCGTGCTCCTGCAACAGATCGCCAACAGCCTCACCCAGAACCACCCTGAGATCTACCTCATCGTGCTGCTCATCGACGAGCGGCCCGAAGAGGTCACGGACATGCAACGGTCGGTCAAAGGCGAGGTGATCTCCTCTACTTTTGATGAACCGGCGCAGCGCCACGTCCAGGTTGCGGACATGGTTATCGAGAAAGCCAAACGTTTGGTCGAGCACAAGAAAGATGTGGTGATCCTCCTGGACAGCATTACCCGCCTGGCTCGGGCACACAACACGGTGGTGCCGGCAAGCGGCAAGATCCTGTCCGGCGGTGTGGACTCCAATGCGCTCCATCGACCGAAACGTTTCTTCGGAGCGGCCCGAAATGTGGAGGAAGGCGGCAGCCTCACCATTATTGCCACGGCCCTGATCGACACGGGCAGCAAAATGGACGAGGTGATCTACGAGGAGTTCAAGGGCACCGGCAACATGGAAATCCATTTGGATCGACGGCTTCTGGAGCGCCGGATCTTCCCGTGCATCGACATCAACCGCTCCGGCACGCGCAAAGAAGAACTCCTCATCGAGGCGCAGGACCTTCAGAGGATCTGGCTGCTGCGAAAACTGCTGGCCGATATGAACTCTGTGGATGCGATGGAGTTTCTGCTCGACAAAATCATGCAGACCGATTCGAACAGGGAATTTCTTGGAATTATGAACAGATAGAAAGGCCGGAGTTCCAGCCGGCCTTGCAAGCCGCACGACAGATTGGATCGCGTGCGGCGTTTTTTCATTCACCGGCGGGCTCATTTCTGGTAAATTTTTTTGTTTGAGGTCCGCTTCGGAGGATAAGAAATGAAAAAGGGCATTCATCCTGACTTCCAGGAAACAGTGTTCAGATGCGCGTGTGGCGCAGAGGTCCATACCAGGTCCATCCGCCCCGAGTTCAAGATCGAGATTTGCTCCAACTGCCATCCCTTCTTTACGGGCAAGCAGAAGCTCGTCGACAGTGCAGGCCGGGTTGAGCGATTCATGAAGAAGTACGCGACCGCCGAGGTCGCCACTGGAAAACCCGCGGCCAAAGCACGCAAGAAGCCTGCAGCGACGACTGTGAAACCTAAAGCTAAAGCTGCAACGACCAAACCCAAGAAGGAAAAGGCGCCTGCTGCAAAGAAGTAGGCGTCCCAGGAGCCGGTGCGCGTGACCGTGAGTCGGAGTGCCCGGACGCCGGTCGTGGGCTGACTCGCGCAGGATTTCCGCTATATTGGTCCAGGCGATGGCACTTTTGCACAAAAATTGGCAGGGGCTTGCGTAAGTCAAAGGTTGGAGTAGAATCGCGTTCCCCGACGGGGCATCCGTCAGGACGTGAAGAGGTAAGCAATGGTACTCGGCACGAACCAGGCCGAAGATGTCGGAAACATCAAAGTGGGCGGTCAAGCGGTCATCGAAGGTATCATGATGCGCGCGCCTCGGACATTTACCGTGGTGGTTCGCAGGCCCGACGGCAACCTCTCGGTTCGAGAAGACCGCTGGTATTCTCCCATGGAGCGGTGGCCCGTGCTGAAGCGACCTTTCCTTCGCGGCTGCATCGTGCTGTACGAGGCGCTGTTCAATGGTATTCAGGCCCTCACCTACTCAGCTAACGAAGCGCTCGGCGAAGAAGAAGAGCCTCTCGGGCCGTGGGCGCTTGCCGGTACGATTGCCTTGGCACTGGGTGGGGCGATCTTCCTCTTTGTCGTAATCCCGCACCTTGCCACGCTCGGCATCGGGGTGCTTTTCGGAACGGAACTCGGGGTCAAAAGCCTCTGGTTCCACGCTATCGACGGTGTGATCAAGGTGGCGATGTTTGTCGGATACGTAGGGCTCATATCGCTCCTCAAAGAAATTCGTCGCGTCTTCCAGTATCACGGAGCGGAGCACAAATCGATCCACGCGTATGAGAAAGGCGAAGAGCTGACCGTTGAGAACGCGCGCAAGTACCCGACGCTCCATGCCCGCTGCGGCACCGCGTTCATTCTCCTGGTGCTGATCATCAGCATTTTTCTCTTTACTGCGGTTTTTCCATTCCTTCCCGCGGATTTGTTGGGGAACCGAATCTTCACCAACGCGTTCTATATCCTGGTGAAGATTGCGTTGCTGCTCCCGATCGCAGGTTGCTCGTACGAGATAATCCGCCTCGGCGAGCGGGTCGATAATCCGCTCCTCCGGGCATTGCTCCTGCCGGGACTTTGGATGCAGAAACTTACTACGAGGGAACCAAGCGACGACCAGATTGAAGTGGCGATCGTCGCCCTCAAACGAACACTGGAGAAAGAAAGGGCCTGGGCGCAGATTGAATCCGCCGCCTGACTTTGACTATGCAAGTGCTTGCTAAACTTGAAGAATTAAGCCGGCGATACGGAGAGCTTGACGTCGAGCTTTCGACGCCCGAGGTGTTGTCCGATCCTGAGCGGCTGAAAAAAATTGCTAAAGAAAAGTCAGACTTGGACAATCTAATGCGTGCATACCGCGAGCTGACCGAAGTCTTGGCCGAGATCGACGAATTTGAGGCCGTTCTTTCGGAAGGCGATGACGCAGAACTCGTGGAAATGGCGCGGGAAGACCTGCCGGCTCTCCGGGAGCGCCAAGCCAGTATCGAACGAGAGCTGAACATCCTTCTACTGCCAAAGGACCCCAACGATGCACGGAATACCTTCCTGGAAATACGAGCGGGCACCGGCGGCGAGGAAGCGGCGCTCTTCGCAGCGGACTTGTTCCGAGCCTATTGCCGCTATGCGGAAGCACGGAAATGGCGGGTGGAGATCATGTCCATGTCCGAAGCCTCCGCAGGCGGAATCAAGGAGGTCATCGCACTCATTCACGGCGCCGGAGCATATTCCCGGCTCAAGTATGAGCGGGGTGTGCACAGGGTCCAGCGCGTGCCGGTGACGGAATCGCAAGGACGCATCCACACCTCGGCCGTTACTGTTGCCGTGCTGCCGGAAGCGGAAGACGTGGAGGTCAACATCGACCCGAAAGACCTCAAGATCGACGTGTACCGGTCATCCGGTCCCGGCGGCCAGAGCGTCAACACCACTGATTCCGCTGTCAGAGTCACCCACCTGCCCACCAATATCGTCGTGACATGCCAGGACGAGAAATCTCAGCACAAGAATAAGGCCAAGGCGCTCAAGATCCTCAAGGCTCGCCTCCTGGACCGCATGGAGGAGGAGCGCCGCTCGGAGATCAGCCGTGAGCGCCGCAATCAAGTGGGCTCCGGCGACCGTTCCGAACGTATCCGCACCTACAACTTCCCTCAGAACCGTGTCAGCGACCACCGCATCGGCCTCACGCTCTACAAGCTCGAACAAGTGATGTCCGGCGAATTGGACGAGATCATCGACCCGCTCGTCATGCACTTCCAGGCCGAAGCGATCAAAGAAAGCCTCTCCGCATAGAGTTCCGCTTTCTAATCGCCCTATTGTGGAAGCTTCACGTGCTTTTCAGCAGCTTCGGTGGGACAGGCGTCTCGCCTGTCCGTATGGAATAAGCATTTTCTCACCCCTAACCGCGGGTCAAAAGAAGTAAATGACCTCGTTGTTCTTGAGGAATCAATAAGATAGAATGCCTTTGCTACAACAATTCTATCACCAACGAGGTGAAACGAGCATGGCACAGACGGTTCTTCCGTTCCAGTATGAAGTTGAAAAGAGTTCCGGGGAGGATGACGGCGTTGGCCGGGCTTCCGATCTACCTGGAATTGGCGCACCTGCTGGAGCTTCGGCGTTTGATCTGGACCACGTTCAGGCCCGTACCGGCAACCAGGGCTGGACGGACGACCGGATGATCATGGCTCTGGCGTTGCTCAATATGGCGAGGGACGATTGGGTAGATGAAGGAGGATCTGGCTGGAGGAAAGCTTCCATCCTATCTCTTCGGGGTCAATGCCGCATGGCGGCAGATCATGATTGTCGCGTTCAACGCCAGTTCAGCCATGAAGCCCCTGGTTTTGGGGAGCTGGTGAGAGGCCGCCTCAAGGTGATACGCTTCCGGCTGATCAGGCTGCCTGGCCGGGTGCTGGAGCACGGCTGGCGGCTCATCGTTCGACTGGCCGGGGGCATCCGTCGAACGAGTTGGTCTTTGAAGCACGAAGGAGGATGGCATTCCTGTGCGATTCGGGCTGACGTCAGCCCCAGGGGGGAGGAAATTGGCGCTTGGAGAGGGTTGAGACGAGCCGGGGGGATAGCTCGCTCGAAACCAGGCCCGAATCAGGGGGCGACACATACGCTTGCTGAGGGCGCGGCACCGGCCCCCGTTTTTGAGGTCCACCTCTTGCCGTCAACCGGTTATCTGGCCCTATCGAGGGGCCATACCGGTACCGCGGCAAAAGCAGACCGCGGATTCTGGACCGGCCCGATTCTTGACAAAGGAAGCTGGACGAGATAGACAGGGTCGTGGTTCCGGAAACCATGTTGGGGCAAATATTGCAGTTTCAAAGACGCACAGTGTGTTTCTCCCTTGTGGCATGCCTCTTGGCTGCGAGTCTGGGGTTCGGCAGCGTGAACTTGTGCGTCCGGAACGACGGTCAGATGCTGTTCAGTACCGAGTGCCGTACAGCCCTAGGATGCGCCTCTCATCGATTCGTGCAGATTGCTGCCAGGTGTGGGAGTGCCATGGTTTCTGGACCAGTTTCGGGTTGTGCTTGTGTACCTCGCCGGTCTTGTTTTCAAATTCCCTTAGTGATGATTGCAGCCGGGAGGGGATTCTCCCGCTTGCAAGGTGCCGGCCCTGACACTCCGGTAACCCATTCCAGCATGCTCCTTCAAAGCACCCTTCTCGTTGCAGAGACATGGACTGAGAAATCGCTCCTGCCTAACCCGCCTTCATCGAGTTCAGTCGCGAGTATTCTCAGACTTTCGATTCTCCTCATTTGATAACTCTACCAACTGTTTGACTTTATAGCACACGCTGGCAACCGACACTCAAGGTTGCAGAGATGGACCCTCAGCGCGGCCCTGTTTCAACCGGTTTCCAACGGGAGGAGAATCCATGTCACAGAAAAATCAGTCGCTTTCCACTCACCAAGTAGATGAACCAAGTCGAACTGAGCCCTTGGGAGAGCAGTTTGAAGTCAAGCATGTCCGTTCCGCTTCCCTTCCCTATAGAATTCTTCGGAAGGCCGGGAGATCACTGTGGTTTTTATTCAAGAATACCGCTTACTTGGCTTTCATTCTTTGTGCTGTGGTTCTGCTATTTTTGGGACTGGACAAGCTGGCGGAATTCGCTCTCAAAAAGACGTACCTTGCCCACGTTTACACGGAAGACTTTTCCATGGCCAAGCGTGACTTCACGCAGCCTAGGACCCACTATGATTACGAACTACGGCCTGGAGTCAGCATAGTCCACAATCAAAGCAAAGGTAATCGCTTTGAATATGCCAACAACGCGGGGTTCAGAGACCCCAGGCCGATTTCGGTTGAGAAGCCTGCAGACGAATTCCGCATCTTCCTGACCGGCGGGTCGACAGCGTTCGGTCTTGGCGCCAGCGGTGAGGCTGCGCCTCTGACCGATTTCTACGGCATTGAGTACCGAGAGACCATATCGTATGTGCTTGAGAGAATTCTCAATGTGACGGCCCCCATACCAGGAAAGACCATCAAGGTATATAACACTGCTGTCTGGGGACACGCATATCAGCACCATCTCTTTCGATACGTGAGCAAACTGAGGCGCTATAAGCCCGATATAGTGGTTTCCCTGGATGGTGTAAATGAAATCCATCCGATGGCGGCGCCGGATGACGATTGGGATTATTTCAAACAGGGACAATACAACGGAGTGCTGAGAGAAATCCTCGACTATAACGGCCCGGGCCTTGCATCCTACTTGACTCTGTGGCTTAAGAACAACACGTACCTCATGACGCTAATCTGGCAGGGAGCTGACTTTTTTCAGGGCCTGGAGGCGGCAAGATGGGCACATAAAGGAGCGCTGGCTATGGAGGAGTCGCAGCAGCAGGCCCCGAAACATTCCCGTGAACAGCGTAAGCGCATGATAACCGACAATGCCTTTACAATCGTCAGGATAGTGGAAAATTATCACAGCGTACTGGAAAACGATGGCGTGCCCCACATCATCGCTTTGCAACCACTGCTTTACTTGAGCAAAAAACCTCGACACGCAATCGAACAGAAGGTGGAAGCACTGAATGAGAATAGAGGATACTACGACGTGCAGTCGGATCACGTCTACAAGTATCTTGTCGAACGTATCTTGGAGAGAGCACAGGAAAAGCGCTTCTTCGTGGCCGACTTCTCTGAGTATTTTGACGACACGTCAGAATGGGTATTTACCGACTGGTGCCACCTGACCGCCGGCGCTAACTATCTGATCGCCAAAGAATTGGCTAATTTCATCAAGGAGCATTTTCTCAAGCAGCCTCTCTCCGGTTGGGACCAGATCGACGAGAAGAATAGCTTTTTCTGGCACCCGGTCTCCACCGCAGAGGTCGTTTATGCGCCGCCAGCCGAAACCGCCGAGACTAAGCCGCAAAACATGCTTACGCCTTATCCAGCGATGGCCGAGTACGCTTCCCGAGAATTGGCCCCAACGGACAAGTTAGAGGTAGTGCTGGACCTCAAACATAAATTCACTCTGAACCGGGCTCGGTTGGTATGGGGAGACGAATCATCAGTGCCGAATGAGTGGGTCATTGAGACTTCCCTCGACGGTGAAACATGGACGCCGTGGGCTCGCGGCGACAAAACCCAAACGGACAACTTCTCATGGTGGCCGGGGTTTGAGTACTATACCACCAACTCTGCTCAGGCTCGCTACGTGAAGTACAAGCCCCTGAATACGGAAACGTCCCGTATTCGATTGCGAGCGCTCAGCGTCTCCAGGTGAGGATTTGTCCCGGAGCTTCACATGTGAGCCTTTCGGTCTCTGGTGCCGATGAGCCTCACATTCCCCACAGTCTGGGTTGTTTTTTGGCGTAATTGGCACCTTGGGGTAATCTTCCGGATTGGGGTGCCGCGATTTCTTGTCATGAGCGATTCAAGTAAAAACGAGTAGATAGGATTGGAAAAGGAGTGGTTTCCGGTCCTCGTATGGGGTA
>JAIWNO010000177.1 GCA_020216785.1 Desulfomonile sp. | reverse complement strand
ACCAGGATCAAGGTCCACGGAGGCAGAGTGGCTTTCAGTCTGTCGAAATCGCTCGGCCATTCCTTGGCCAGGATCGCTGCCATGTCTACTTGGTTGAGAAGGAGAACCTCCTGTCCGATCCTGCGCGGCAGAATGCGATACAGAAAGTTCATGGCAAAATCGAGATCTGCGATGGGCGCGAACAAGATCTTGTCGATCTTCGGAATGGATTCCATCTTCAAGTTTGTCCAGGTCACGACCCCCATGGTTCCCTGAGCGCACTGGAAGAAGCGATAGAAATCCAGACCCGGACCTGAGGGATTGCCGCCCCTTGACGGTGAGTCCGGATAGCCGTTTACGCTTGCCGACCCCATCCGGAAGATCTCACCCGTCGGCCACACCACCTCCATGGCCTGGAGCGGTTCGCCATAGTCGTATACTTGGTTGGTAGGCTCTTCGCGCTCCAGGAAATCCGTGAGCACGGAGCGCTCCGCTGGAGGCGTCAACGGCATAATCACCCTGTAGCCTTTCTCTGCGAGTTCCTTGGTGAGCTTGCCCCACGTAACTCCGGCTTCAAATCTCGCCCGACGGTTATCCGGATCGATTTCCAGGATTTTGTCCATACGGGACATGTCGAGGACCAGGCCGCCCTCTTTGGGAATGGTTGCCCCGAAAAAATGGACCTTTGAGCTGCACGGAACAACGGGAATTTTGTTTTCGTTACAGACCTTGATAACCGCTGCCACTTCCTCGGAAGTTGCCGGCTTCGCGACGAAATTCGGGGCACCAGCGGGGGTGTAGCTGAAGTCTGTCTCGTAGACCCGGAGCTGATCAGGGTCGTCGGAGAAGTTCTCAGCCCCGACTATTGCAGACAATTTCGATTTAACGTCCACTGTCGACCTCCGTTGTCAAAGGGTTATCTAATAATTCCTATCGATTAATTCTCATGTGACCGTGGAAGCCACAGAGAAGAGACGACTCAAGCGGGAATTTGGTCCAGTCGCTGGACCGATCGTTTTCGGGTCGCCCGTTGGCTTTTCTCGCGGAAGATCCCCGGGAGTGGAGCCGGGCTGACCATTAAGGCCTAAATCACTTAGACATATATAGTCAATATATTAACTATTTCGGCCAAAAGTACCAGCTGCCCGCAGCCTTGTCAAGTTCTTTCCCGTGGGAGATCTCAAAAAAAGACGGATTAGGATCGGAGCGGCTTTTGTTGAACGTGGTCTTACGGTAGACGGAGACAAGTCTGAAACCCGCCCCCGTTCAAAGCGGTCGGTCGGACAAAATTCACGGCTGTCGGAGTGGCTTCGCTAATAGTACTTGAGCTTCTTGTCCCAGAACTCCTTCTCTTTCTCCCTCCAGTTGGGACCGACAAAGCGCTTGTCATAGAAGCTGCCCAGCCGTTCGAACCACTTCACCCATGGGTTCTTTTTCTTCTCTTGAGCATCTATAACATCCGCGAGAAAGACGTCGATGTTATGCATGAGATCTTTCGGCGCAAAGTAGGCTGCCCCGCCTTCGGCAGATTTCTTGAGGCTCTCCTCTGTCATGGCATGGGCCGTGAGCATAAGCGCAGGGGTGCCTCTCTCGGCCGCTATTTCCAACAGTTTGAAACCGTTTACTCCCATGATATCGAGGACCGCGCACTCGTATTCATTGGTTTCCAGCAGCGCCTTGGCTTCCTCAAAGGTCGTTGCCGTGTCGATCTTGCACATCTCAAGAATTTCAATCAAGGTCTGGAGGACATCCGGTTCGTCGTCGACAATCAGGATCCTCCTTCCATAGAGCATCTTTTTTGCGTCCATGAATTCAATCTCCTTGGCAAGCGTGCGTTGACGCAACTCACTGTCCGGGGTGCAGCGGTTTCAAAAAGAACGCGCCGCCAACCCATAACTTAGTGATTAGTGCTCCAGGTTAACAGATCGTTTCCCGGGGCACATCAGTTGATTCAAGCTTTTCAGAGCAAAGCTGGAAAAGGTCTTTCGCGGAACGACCTCTGCATATTTAAGAGAATATGCCCAAATTCCTCCGCGTGGATTCTCATCGCCTCCGCCGCAGCCTCTTCGTTTCCGGCGATCACTGCTTCAACTATCGGCCGGTGGAGCCCCGGAGGATGCATGGACTGAAAATCAGGCTGAACCGCTTCCACGAACCGCCTGGTTAATCCCATCAAGGACCTGACGAGGGCTTCGAGCAAGCGGTTGCCGCACATTTCCGCCAGGATGAAATGCACCATTGTCTTTGACTCGAAATCTTCGGACAAAGTCCTGGAGGGGATCTCTTCCGATTCCACAGCCTCCAGAAGGCTCTTTCGATATTCCGGTGTCACGTGTGCGGCAGCCATGCGAGCTATTTCAGGTTCGATGAGGCGTCTTACCTGGCACAGTTCCGGGACGGAAATTTTCTCAGCCAGGAAAAGGTCCAGAAAGGAATTCGAGAGCGTCTCAAACGTGAGGTCAGTGACGAACGCCCCTCCGGCAGCTCCTTGCCGGATCTCGACAAATCCGGTGCTTTCGAGTGCTCTCAACGCCTCCCGAATTGCAACGCGGCTGACCTGGAACTCGGCGGCCAGCTCTCGTTCCGGAGGGAGTTTGTCTCCCGCTTTGAAGTGCCCCACAAGGAAGGCATGCTTGAGCTGTTCAATGACTTCCTCGGAGACTCTCTGTTGGCGAATAGGTTTGAATTTGCCCATGAGGACCTCTTTGGGGACTCTATAAATGGGGAGATTTTTTTTCAATAGTTTTTTTTCGGCCAGAATATTTTTTTCTTGACAAAAAAGTTTAGACCTTTAAATTTTAGCCGTTCGCTATCCTTCATTTCAGTCTTCAAGCCCGCCGAGAATGGAGATCGATGGTGAATCCTTCCAGCAGCGTCGCACGGGTTGCCTCCCCTTTCCTCGACCGACCGGCGGTCGGCGAGGTCGGGTTGGGATCCTGCCACGGGCCTAGCCGACGCCGCGTCGTGGGCGACGCCGCGCTCATGACCAAGGCGGGCGCCAGGCCGGGGGACCGCGTTGAGATGTGCGCGTCGCCTTCAATTGTCCGGGTAGTCTCGCACTTCGTAAGTTCCGCGGTAATCCCCGTACCCGTGACCGACTCCCCATCCTTTCAACTCTATAAACTCACTCTCCCGCTCAATTACTCACGTAAGAACGAATTCTTGCCACTGTCCCAAGGCCTCACAGGCCCCACCATTCCGGACAAAATGCCCCGAAGGGCAACCCGCAGGACGGTGAAGCGGGAGCTGAGAAGGCAATTCCCGACTGAGAAGAAATGATGACTGAGCCAGGTTGAATGGCTTGGCTCCACAGCGTACAAGAAAGGATGTGTCGTCATGAAAAGGGATTTCACAGTACGATCTTTTTTGCTCATCATCGGTTTTCTCTTTCTTATCGGGACTGTCCCGCTCCCTGCTCAGGCCCAGGATGTTATCAAGCTGAAGTATTCCAACCTCTTTCCTCCTGCGCACAAGAACAGCATTCTCTCCGAACAGTGGGCCAAGGAGATAGAGAAACGGACCAACGGCAGAGTGAAAATCTCCTATTTTCCGGGCAATACCCTGACTCCGCCGACGCAGACCTATGACAGCGTGGTCAAAGGGATAGCGGACATCGGCCAGACCTTGGCGGCGTACGCTCCAGGGCGATTCCCCTTGACGGAAGTGATGGGGCTTCCGCTTGGCTTCAAGAGCGGTTATCAAGCCTCGAAGACCTGCAACGAGTTCTACAAACAGCTGAAACCCAAGGAATATGACGACTCAAAGGTCATGTACATTCACGGCCACGGACCGGGCCTGTTCCATACGAAGAAGGTCATTACCTCCCTCGATGAAATCAAAGGCTTGCGGATCAAGGCCAACACGGAAAACGCTCCTATCGTGACGGCAGTGGGCGGCGTGCCCGTCACCCTCCCGATCACCGAGACTTACGACGCCATGCAAAAGGGATTGATCGACGGTCTCTTGCTACCGATCGAGCCCCTCAAAGGATGGAAATTCGCCGACGTTGTCAAGGCGGTGATTGAAAACCACGCCATGTCGTATACGGCCCCCATATTCGTCGTGATGAACAAGGACAAGTGGAATTCTTTGCCCAAAGATGTCCAGGAAATCATTGAAAAGCTCAACGACGAATGGATTGAAAAGCAGGGCAAACAGTGGAATGAGCTGGACGAGGAAGCCCGGGAACTTGCCATCCAGAAAGGAATTAAGATCACGAAGGCCACCAAAGAAGAAGAAGCAAAGACGGCGGAACTCATGAAACCCGTGATTGAGAACTGGATAAAGGCCAATGCGGCCAAAGGGCTGCCGGCCAAGGAGGCGGTGGACTTCTGTATCCAGTATATCAAGGCGAATCCGAACTTGTAATGGCGGCAATTGCCCAGAGAACGCCCGATGCCAACCGGGCGTCGTCGTCCGATCTGCCCCTGAATCACGCCCGAGGCGGGGTTACGGAGTGGCGTGAGACGGGGCAGATTGGCCGTCAATCAGGAAAGATGTCGGCCGGCGTTCCACCGGGAATGGTGGCAGGAAAGAGGTTTTGCACGTGCAGAAGTTCATGAAAGCTGTAATGAGAGCGGATTTTTGCTTTTTCGTGATCGCCGGATTGGGGCTCGCCTTCATGATGGTGGTGACCCTGACCGATGTCATTATGAGGACTTTTGGGAGACCGATCGTGGGCGGGATGGAGCTCATCTCCTTTTCCGGCGCTGTGGTCGTCGGTTTTGCCATTCCGTACACGTCGTGGACAAAGGGACACATTATCGTCGATTTCTTGCTGGAAAAGCTGTCTCCCAAGACCGTCAGAATCCTCCAGGTCATCACAAGGTGCATGGGGATCGCACTGTTCCTGTTTGCGGGATACAATTTCATCATTTATGGCTTGGATCTTTTAAGGACTCGCGAGGTAACCGCGAGTTTTAGAATTCCCTATTATCCCATTACCTTTGGATTGGCTTTGAGCTGTTTTCTTCAGTCGATCACACTTTTTTGCGATCTTGTGACGACTATCAGGGAGGACGCATGAGCGAGGTCACCACAGGGATTGTGGCTCTCTTTATTCTGCTCGGTCTTTTTGTTTGCGGTTTGGAATTGGCCTTTGCCATGGCCATCCTCGGGTTTGTGGGATTTGCGTACCTGGTGTCATTCAGCGCCGCATCGAACCTTCTGGTTAAGGACTTCTTCGATACATTCATCGCTTACGGCTTTACCGTCATACCTCTCTTCGTACTGATGGGGCAGATTGCCTCGAATTCAGATATCGCTCGACGGCTCTACGTGGCGACACACAAGTGGGTGGGGCATATCCCGGGCGGTCTGGCAATGACGACCGTTGCCGGCGCAACGCTCTTCAAAGCCATGTGCGGATCGACGTTGGCCACAGCAGCGACCTTTGCCGGAATTGCCATTCCTGAGATGGACCGTTACGGGTACGACAAGAAGTTATCCACGGGCGTGGTGGCTTCAGTGGGCACACTGGGCGTTCTGATTCCGCCAAGCATCGTCCTGATCATTTATGCCATTATCGTTGAGGAATCCATTGGCCGAATGTTTCTTGCGGGTATTATTCCCGGTCTTGTCATTGCGCTGTTTTTTGTTGTGGTCATCTTCGGCTGGGTAAAAATAGACCCGTCCATCGCACCCAAAGCCGAGGAAGCCCCATGGTCCGAAAGGCTCCGCAGTATTCCTGAATTCCTCCCTGTTGCCGCAATCTTTCTCGTGGTCATCGGGGGAATGATGTGGGGCTGGTTTTCTCCCACGGAAGCCGGGAGTATGGGAACGTTCGCGATCCTCGTCTTGGCTGCTGCAAGAAAAGAGCTTACGTTCCAGCGCCTTATGAAATCGGTCAACGAATCGCTCAGGACCGCCTGCATGGTTCTTGTTCTCATAGCAGGATCGGTCGTTCTCGGTCACTTTCTCACCGTGACGGAGATCCCGATGATAGCGGCGGACTGGATCATAGGCCTGCCGCTGCATCGGGCCGCCATCATGGTCCTGATTATTCTTGTGTACCTCATCGGAGGATCGTTTATCGACGACCTGGCATTCATGATCCTCGCGACACCGATCTTTTATCCCGCGGTAATCAAGCTCGGCTACGATCCCGTGTGGTTCGGCATCATGATTTCCATTACCGTGATGATCGGCGTGATCATTCCTCCTGTGGCAATCTGCGTCTTCGTCGTGCGAGGCATCACGGGTGTCCCGATAAACATCATTTATCGGGGCTGTCTGCCGTTCCTGTTGAGTCTCATTGCGTGCGCTGCGCTGCTGTTCCTGATTCCCGGACTTGCCTCCTATCTTCCGAACCTGCTCATGAAATAGAACGAATCCGCGAAATAACCGGAACAAGAGTAATGAACCTCTCTCACATCATCGACAGAGCCGCTACTTATTTTGCCGATAAGACCGCCTTGGTCTTCGGCCGACAAGCCTATTCATACAGGCAACTCCAAAAGAGCGTTAACCGGATCGCCGCGTTTTTGGTCAAGGAAGGCTTGCGCCCCGGCGACTTGGTGGCGCTGTATGTTCCCAACAGTCCCGAGTGGATCGTTGCCTATTATGGCATCATCCGCGCCGGGGGAGTGGCTTTGTGTCTGAACCCTGTTTACAAGCGGCTTGAGATTGAGCACTTGCTCAAGGATTCCCGCCCACGCCTCATGATTGTAAGCGAGAGACTTGCCGATCAGGTTCCGAACCGGACATCCATTCCCGGTCTTGACTCGATCTTATCGTTTGAATCGCATCCGGTTCTGTCGTCGGTTCTGGAGAGCTGTGACAGACCTGGGGGGGCGCCTCCCGCTGTGCATACGGACGCGGACGACGCCTGCGTTATACTGTATACCGGAGGCACAACCGGCACGCCCAAAGGTGCCATGTTGACTCATCGCAACATACTCTTCACTGCGCAGAATGTTTGCTATCACGAGCGGACCCGACCGGAAGACAGGTCCCTCTGTTTCATGCCGCTCAACCACGTATTCGGCGGCAATCACATCATGAATGGTATTTTCTACGGCTGTGGAACTCTGGTGCTGCATGAGGGCTTCGATTTGGACCGAATTCTTGCCTCATTAGACAAGGACGGAGTCACGCGTTTTTACTCGGTCCCCACCGTGTATATCCGGTTACTGGCAAGCCCTGAGAACAAGCGCTATTTCTCTTCCGTCAACTACTGTTTCTCTGCTGCCACAAGCATGGCCTCGGAAATCGTTCGCCAATGGCTGGATGTGTACGGGCTCACCATCCACGAGGCTTACGGAATGACGGAGACCTCGTCGCTCGTGACCTACAATCATCTTTATCGGCACAGGATCGGGTCGGTGGGAACACCCGCCGGTATCGTCGAAGTGAAGATCGTCGATCCGGACGGCAATACGGTGCCGCGAGGAGAATCCGGTGAAATAGCCGTTCGCGGCCCGAACGTAATGAAGGGCTATCTGGGAAAACCGGAAGAGACAGCGGCGATGGTCCGCAATGGATGGTTGCATTCAGGTGATGTCGGCCGGATTGACGACGATGGATACCTCTTTATTGTGGACCGAATTAAGGACGTAATCATTACCGGCGGCTATAATGTATTTCCTTCCGAGGTGGAAGAAGTCCTGTACACCCATCCCGCAATCAGCGAGTGTGCTGTCGTCGGCCTTGAGCACCGCGATTACGGAGAAGCGGTAACCGCATTCGTCGTATTTAAGGAAGGCTTTCAGCTCTCTCAGGCGGAGTTGGTTGCATACTGCAAAGAGCGGATGGCGTCGTACAAGGTCCCGAAAGAATTCAAACCCGTGGATCACCTTCCCAAGACAAATACCGGCAAGATACTAAGGCGCAAGGTTAGAGAGATCAAGAGCGACACCGATGCGCTGTCATAGAAATGGGTTTGGTGAGCGGGCGGCGTGCCCCACGCGGAGAGGACGCGTCCGCCTCACTCGCGATCTCCACTGATCATTGGTACAGGAGGATGGGGAATGGCTATGAAAGAGCGGTGGATTGACGTCGCTCCAGACGCTGATGCCAAACAGGAGGCGCTGTTCGAGAACTGGTTGTCCGGCAAGGGGATTCCGTTTGTGAGCGGCGAAGCGGAAGAGGCGTACCGGGAGCGGGTCACCTTGATGAAAGACGCCATCCAGCTACGGAAGAAACCCCAACGCATTCCCATATGTCCTTCTGCCGGGTTTTTCCCTATACATTACGCGGGCTATACCATGTACGAGGCCATGTACGACTACGATGTCCTCGCTCGAGCATGGGGGAAGTACTGCTCGGATTTCACTCCCGATGCGTATAACTCCCCTATGACGATTGTGCCGGGGAAGGTATTGGATATCCTGGACTTTCTGCTCTGCCGCTGGCCCGGTCACGGAGTGTCGGAGCAGCACGAATACCAATACGTCGAAAAGGAATATATGAAGGCGACGGAGTATCAAGACCTGATTGACGATCCCACCGGCTTCTTCCTGAATGTATTTCTGCCGCGGATTTTCGGCGCATTGAAGCCCCTTGAGCGAGTCCCGCTACTCCCCCCTGTCAATGAGATCGTCTGCGTGCCTCCAGCCATGATACCTTTCGGGACCGAAGACATTCAGTCGGCATTGAAGAAGCTCATGGATGCGGGTGAAGAGACTTTGAAGTGGATAGGGGCGGTCCGTCGCATCAATGAATCCGTCATGAGCACAGGATTTCCGTCCTTTTCGGCCGGTTTCACCAAGGCACCCTTTGATGTGATCGGCGACACGCTCAGGGGCACGACCGGAGTGCTGACGGATATGTACCGCCATAGGGATGCTCTTCTGGAGGCATGTGAGAGAATCACGCCGTTCATGATCAAGTCGGGTGTGGCTTCCGCCACGGCCGCCGGCCACATCATGCCGTTCATTCCTCTTCACAAGGGTGGTGACGGCTTCATGTCCGATGAGCAATTCCGCACGTTTTACTGGCCCACCCTCAGAAAACTCATCATCGGCCTTGTAAACGAGGGCGTCGTTCCTCTGCTGTTCGCGGAGGGGGGATACAACCAACGCCTTGAAGTGATTTGTGACATCCCCAAGGGAAAGACCGTCTGGTGGTTCGATCGAACGGACATGCACCGGGCCAAACAAACTGTAGGCCAAGTTGCCTGCATCGCGGGCAACGTTCCGGTGTCCCTCCTTGCGACCGGAACACCGGACGACGTCAGGGCATACTGCAAAAGCCTCATGGATGTTGCCGGTGCTGACGGAGGCTTCCTGTTCTCCACCGGAGCGGGCATACAGGGATCGAAAATCGAAAATGTCAAGGCGATGATGGATTTTTCCAAGCAGTATGCCGCCCAAGCGTGATTTCTGCTCTTGAGACGTCGCGCGCCGGTACCAACTTGCTATGCAGAGCTTGAGACCGGTAAACGACCGACCGTCGCACAACCGCTTTGGCGGAAATGTACGCTGCCAAAAGAACCTCGGTGGAGGCCCGATACATGTCGGACAAACTGATACTGCGGGAACTGAGCCGCTATCAATTGGGGACATTTGCAGACATCATCTACAGAAATGCCATCCTCTCTCCGGACAACGACGCCTTTGTATGTGGCGCTGAGAGAATAAGTTTCCGCCGGTTCAACGAGAGAGTGAACAGCGTGGTTCATGGGCTTCAGGATCTCGGGCTCCAAAAGGGAGACATTATCGGAATAGTTTCCTGGAACTGTCTCGAGTATCCGGAGACCTTCGGCGCGGCCATGAAGGGTGGATACGTGATCGCGCCGTACAGCCCGCGGCTCAATGCGGAAGAGCTGGTGACAGTCATAAATGACTCTGAGCCCCGTGTTCTGTTCCTGGGGCCGGACCTTGCCGAGACCGTTAACCTGATCCGCGGACGGCTCTCGAACACAAAGCATTTTGTAATCTTTGGCGAATCCCGCTGCGACACGATATCGTACAACGAGGTGCTGCACAGCTATTCCAGCGAGGAACCGGAACCTGTGGTCGCCGAGGACGATCCACTTGTCATCTTTTATACGAGCGGGACGACGGGGACTCCGCGGGGCGCG
>JAIWNO010000176.1 GCA_020216785.1 Desulfomonile sp. | reverse complement strand
GGATCCAGCCGTCGAGTCGGTTTCTTATGATCATGCCTTTTTTTCATATTGGAGGCGCCAAGGTCTTTTGGAGCTACTTCTATGTCGGTGCAAGCCACGTGATCATGAAGTCATTCGACGCTGCCGCAACGTTGAGAGCGGTCCAGGACGAAAATATCACGGATATCCATATCGTTCCCACTCATCTTACAGCCTTCTTTTCGGTGTCTGATTTCGTGGATTATGACCTCGGTAGTCTGAAGCGCGTCTTTTATGCTGCCTCGCCGATGCCGGTGGAGCTGCTCAAGCGGGGACTGCAAGAACTCGGCCCCGTATTTGCTCAGGGATACGGCAGCACGGAAACCGGACCGAACGTGTGTTGCTTGCGAATCGATGAGCACCGGACGAACGGGGATTCGCCGGACGAACTCAAGGTGCTCTACTCATGCGGACGTCCGAACCTTGGCGTACAGGTTCGTGTGGTTGATGAACTCGGAGCGGACCTGGCGCCGGGCGAGATTGGAGAGATCGTCGTCCGGGGAAATACCATGGTCGAGTACTGGCGCAGACCCGATGAAACCAAAGACGCCGTTCGGGTTGGTTGGACCCACACCGGGGATATGGGTTACTACGACAAGCATGGCTACCTCTATATTGCGGACAGAAAAAAGGACATGATCATTTCCGGCGGTGAGAACGTATATCCCCGAGAAGTGGAAGAAGTCCTTTACCAGCATCCTGCCGTGAAGGAGGCAGCCGTTATCGGTCTCCCGGACCCCTATTGGGTTGAGCGGGTCCACGCGGTCGTCGTTCCTGTTGAGCCTGAAACTGTGTCGGCGCAGGAACTGATTGCTTTTTGCAAGAGCAGGATCGCCGGGTACAAGACACCGAAGACAATTGAGTTCGTTGACTCTCTGCCGAAGAGCCCTGCCGGCAAGGTCCTCAAGCGTAAGCTCCGCGAGGAGAGAAACGGCGAGATTTCACAGCAAATCGATACCCCGAGGACTGAATAAGGTGCGCACAGCTGGTTGAACAAAGAGGATTCGCGTAGTGGCATTCTCGTGCCACGGAATAAGAAAAGTGGAGGAGGACTGGAATTATGAAACGGTTACTCGGTATCCATCTTTTGGTACTCTTGGTTCTTGCCCTGATTTGCACCGGCACAACGGTCGGCATGGCCCAAGATAAGGTCATCACATTGAAAGTGAGCAACTGGTTCCCTGTGGGGAGTCAGCAGGATCTCAATTTGCAGCAGTGGGGCAAAGACTTGGAACAGCGGTCCGGCGGCAGGGTGAAAGTGAATTACTTCAGCGCCGGGACGCTTGTGCCGGCCGCGCAGTCGTACGATGCCACAGTCAAAGGTATTGTGGATGTGAGCAACTGTGTCTTGGGCTATACAATGGGAAGATTCCCGTTTTGTCAGGTACTTGACCTCCCGATGGGTTGGCCCGTCGGTCCCGGCCCCACCAAGATCGTTAACGAATTTTTCAAGAAATTCAAGCCAAAAGAATTTGACGATGTAAAAGTCCTGTGGGCTCACCAGGGTCCCGGCGGGTTCCTTCACTCGAGAACGAAGCCCATCACCAAACTGGAGGACATCCAGGGGATGAAACTGCGGTGCTACGGCTCGAATGCCAAGTTTGTCGGCTTGCTCGGCGGCGCGGCCGTGGCCATGCCCATGCCCGAAGTCTATGACGCCCTCTCCAAGGGGGTTGTAGATGGGTTGATGTCTCAGTATGAACCATTGCAAGGCTTCCGAACGGGAGAGCACATAAAATATTCGACGGAAAACCGGGAATCCGCTTGGTCCGCTGCATTTGTCGTGGTGATGAACAAGCAAAGGTTTAATTCGCTTCCTCCTGATATCCAGAAGATCATTGAGGAGATGACCCCTGAGTATATCGAAAAATACGACAAGATGTGGACAGAAACGGAAGCGGCCGGCAAGGAATTCGTCGAAAAGAGAGGGGTAAAAATCCTCTCCTTGAGTCCTGAGGAAGAAGCGCGGTGGTACGAAAAAGCCTCCCAACCTCTCATTGAGGCATATATCAAGGAGATGAAGGCAAAAGGGCTTCCCGGCGAAGAAGCGGTGGCATTCCTCAAAGAGGAATTCAAAAAATATAAGAAGTAAGTGAACGGTGCCTCAAGGAGTATCCGCGAGCTCCTTGGGGCCTGGCCCGAACATCCGTTAAGTTCGATGCCTCTTCCGATGTCCTTGTTGGGGCGGGTTTCAGACCTGTTCTTACCCGAGGCAGCTGAAACGACCATGTAAAGACATTTCTGAATTGATCTATAGCAGTTGCCAAAAATAATTTCCGATTGATTTCTCCAGGGTGTCGGGAGGACCCGTTCACTTCGAGCGACGCAAGGCCGTCGAATCTTCGTTCACGGGACATCCCGACACCCATCCCAAGGCCTGCGATTCAGTCAGAACTTTTGACAACTGCTATTCCAGCACGTGAGAATCGTGCCATAATTTCATACCAAGGTCGAACCTTAAGACGGCTCTGATTCTAGCGGCCGTTTACGGTAGTCCTTTTCCGGATATTGCGCTTCCCCAAAATCGCCCTGCTTTCCGCGGCTGTTCCAGGCGCTCAGAACGTTAAGCACGAGGTCAAAAAGAGCTTGACAGGGGATAGAGCGCGTCCTATGGTGGGATACACTTAAATTCGTGTGTAATTTTCACGCGGATAGTGACTCGCGTAGGCGCGGAAATAGGAGGTCCGGGCGAGGGGTAACACGGTCCGTGTGAATGCTTGGGGGAAATGTCCAGCGCTACTTGGCGGGCGGAA
This sequence comes from Desulfomonile sp., assembly GCA_020216785.1. Taxonomy (GTDB): domain Bacteria; phylum Desulfobacterota; class Desulfomonilia; order Desulfomonilales; family Desulfomonilaceae; genus JAIWNO01. Next base: position 7,229 of record JAIWNO010000176.1, on the reverse strand, counting down.
GAAGCTGCGGATCGGGATTTCGCCGATCCTGCGAAGGACTTCTGCGCCGGTGGCCGGGGAGGATCTGAAAAAGAGGCCTGAGTGACACAGAAAGGGGTGCAAAGATGAATGCGATTGTGGTCGTAATCCTGGGGCTTGTGGTCGCGTTTATCGGTTACCGGCTTTACGCCGCGTTTGTCGACACGAAGATCATCCAAGCCGACCCCAAAAGGGCAACGCCCGCCAAGATGTACATGGACGGCGTGGAATTCATGCCCACGAGCAGGAACATCCTGTACGGGTATCAATTTAAGTCCATCGCAGGCGCGGGCCCCATCATCGGGCCGATCATCGCCATTCAGTGGGGATGGTTGCCCGCCATGCTGTGGATCCTCCTCGGCACCCTCTTTATCGGCTGGGTGCACGATTACGCCAGCGCGATGATCGCGATGCGACACGAGGGCGCGTCTTTCGGCGGCCTCAGCCACAAACTCATTTCTCCGCGCGCGCGGATCATTCTCCTGTCGTTCATTTATTTCTACCTTCTGCTCATAGCCGGTGCGTTCGGCAACGTGGTGGTGAGCACAGCCATCGGCCTGAAGGGTGCTCCGATGGCGTGGCTGTTCCTTACCATCGCGGGTATTCTCGCAGGACAGATGATCTATCGGTGGCGCCAGGATATCATCCTGACCACTGTTGTCTGCGTGGTGCTGTCGATGTTCGGCATCTGGTTGGGGACCAAGGCCCCGTCGGACGCTCTACTCGGCGCCTCGGTGGCGAACAGCCGATGGGTGTGGGGTATTGCGGCCTTTGTATTTTGCTATTTTGCCGCAGTGCTCCCAATTTGGCGTTTTGCCCTGCCCATCAACTACGTTGCCTCGTACATTGTTTTCTTAGGGCTCTTCTTTGGTATCATCGGTGTGGTAATTCTCCATCCGAACTTTTCATTGCCGGCATTCACTACTTTCGAAATCGGGGTCGGTCCCCTATGGCCGATTATGTTCGTTACGATAGCGTGCGGTGCGATATCGGGATGGCACAGTATTGTCTCAAGTTCAGGGACCGCGCGGCAGTTGGAAAACGAGCTCGATGCGCGACCGGTCGGCGCCGGTGTGATGTTTGTAGAGATGATGCTGGCCCTGTTCGCTCTGGTTATCGCCGGAACGATCTTTGCCTCATCTGCGGAGTATGCGGCAGCGATCAAATTGGGACCGGCGAAAGTGTTCGCGCAGGGTGTGGCTACCTTTCTGAACGCGGTGGGCATGCCCATGCAATGGGGCATGAACTATGGCAGCGTAATGATGATCTTCCTGGCCATTACAATTATGCAGCTCGTAATCCGGTTCATGCGGGTCGCCACGTCGGAGCTGCTTAGCGACATTAGCCCGGTATTCCGCAACGCTCATGTAGGAACGATCCTTGCGAGTATTCTTGGCATGGTCCTCGTGATGACCGGTTGGTGGCAATATTTGTGGGTTCTGTTCGGGGGGGCGAACCAACTCATGGCTTCGCTCGCCCTTCTGCTGATCACCACGTGGATGATCTCCGAAGGGAAGCCCTCATGGTGGGCCATGTACCCGATGATTTTTATGTTCGTGACCACGATCGCGGCACTGCTTTATACCTCGTACAGCCTGCTCAACAAGGTGGTCACGGGCGCAGTCAAGGGGACTGAGGCGATCGTCGGCAATACACTTATGGGCCTTGTCGGCCTATTTCTCGTGATAGCCGCGTTTGTCCTGGCGTGGGAAGGTCTGAAAGCCTTCCGGCGTTACCGAGAAGCCCGTGGGGCGGTGCCGTCGAGGGCGTAGACTGATCGTCCATCGCAACCGAGCGCGATCAAGCCGAGGTGAATTCGTAGCATGGCCTGATCGCGCTTTGCTTGTCAAGTGAGCCGGGGATCCTTTCGCGAAGAATTCCCAGTCCTGCGCGATTGGCGTTGTTGAATTTTTCTTGGCGGACTGGTATCGTGCGTTGATGAGCCGTAAAGGCATGACGGGTTCGTGGTCTTTCAGAGGAGCGGATGCTCGTACCGTAGTGGTTGCGGTACGACCGACCGTCCGGTACGATCTGACAACGGAGCAAACGATATGGCTGAAAAAGAAAAGAAGGGCGGCTTCTTCCAGGCGGTGAAGGAGTTCGTCTATGGCGTGGCTGCTCACGATTCCGCCAGGTTTGCGCTCAAAACCAGAGCGAGCATGGAGCATCTGTTCATATTGATCACCATGGGAGACATGCTGGGAGTGCCCATTCTGCCTCCGTACTATTCGCTGAGACTTCTTCCTTACGTTGTGCCGCAGATTTCCACATGGAAGCGCCGCATGTTGAGGGAGAAAGACCTAACGGACGCCTTGGCGTAGAGCAGACTCCCTTAACGTTCTGACCGGCAGTCAAATCGTCGTGATTTTCAAGTCTTCGACTCATGCGCCCTTGAGCGGCGTCCCCCGTTGAATCTGCACCTCCGGGAGGAGTGTTTCATTATGTCATTAGCCAAGATTTTCGACCAGTATCCGGATCGTCGATACATCATGTTTGGTGGTAAAGGCGGTCTAGGAAAAACCACGTTTTCCGCGGCTACATCGTATTATCTCGCCAAGAAAGGCAAAAAAGTCCTTGTATTCTCGGTTGACCCACAGGCGTCGCTTACCGACATCTTTCAGCGGGATATTTTCGGCAAAGGCCCAACCGAGATCATCCCCAATCTGTACGCACAGGAAATCGACGCGGATCACCGCGTAAAGGAATACCAACAGGAAATTCGCCAGAAAATCCTCGATATGTACGGAATGGAGCAGATCCCGGAAGAGATCGAGAGCTACATCCAGGCCGCGGCAGCGGAACCGGCAATGGAAGAAAGTGCAATCTTCGACGAGGTCGTGGACATCGTTGTCAAGGGCGGATTCGACTACTACGTTTATGACCTGGTTCCGCTGGGTCATGCGCTTTACTACCTGAGCATGGCCTCGGTGTACGACGCATGGATCGGCAAAATCACCGGTCTTCGGCAGCAGATGCGTGAATATGACCAGGTGGCCGCGGTGATCCAACGGGAGAAGGAGTTGGACGAAGACGCGATCCTCAACGAGCTTTTATACATCAAGGACCGCATCAACAAGTCGTCGGGCATCCTTACCGACAAGGCAAAGACCGCGTTCTTCTTTGTGGTCACCGCGGAGGAAATGGTCATCAAAGACACGGTCAAGGCCGCGGAACTCTTCGCCAAGTTCGACGTCCCCCTCAGTGGGTACATCATCAACCGGGTCATCCCGAGCGAATTGAAGGAACAGAGCATCCCCGAATATCTCAAAAACCGCATTCTCATGCAGGAGCACTACCTGGGCGTCATTGAGAAGGAATTCCAGGGACAGATCCTGGCCTCGGTCCCTGAGATGCAGCGTGACGTCACCGGGTTGGATATGATCGACAAAATGGCCAGGGCCATGTTCGGGGATTTCTAGGTGAGGAGGGAGCAAGCTGTGAACCACATCACCACGTCAATGAAGCAATATATGCTGGACAATCCCAAGCTGAAATACATCTTCTTCGGCGGCAAGGGCGGTGTCGGGAAGACGGTCATGGCGGGCGCCGCAGCCCTCTGGTCGGCGAAGCAAGGCAAAAAGACCCTTCTTGCCTCAACGAACCCGGTGCACAGTCTGTCCAACCTGTTCGAGCAGAACGTGTTCGGTCGCCCCGTGGTCGTGTGCGACGAACAGAAGTGCCACGCGTTCGAGATCGACACGAGCGAAACCATTGAGCGGTCCAAGCGCGAGATCCGCGAGAAGATTAACTGGTTCCTCAAATTTGCGGACATCACGACAAAGGCCGACGAATTCGTCGAATCAGCGACCATGAATCCCGCGTTCGAAGAGTCGGCCATGTTCGAGAACATGATGGATCTCATGTTCAAGGACGAGTACGAGTTCTACGTGTTCGACACTGCGCCCACGGCCAACGCGCGCCGGCTGCTGGGCATGTCGAAGGTGTACGGACTCTGGGTCGATAAGATGCTCAAGAGTCGCGAGGAAGCCAAGTCGCTGAGGCAGATGCTCTCATTCTCAAAGAAAGAGGAGGAAGACCCTCTGCTTGACTATCTCCTGAAGTTCAAAGACCGCATGTCGCACGCGAAAGACCTGCTCACTGAGGAGTCGCTGACGTCCTTCTTCTTCGTGACTTTGCCCGAGGCGCTGCCCATTGCGGTGATAACCCGGTTCATCAACTGGTTCCATGACTTCGGTATCCCGGTTGGGGGCGTCTTGGTGAACGGCCTCATACAAAAGGAGCAGCTTGCCCCTGATTCCGCGGAATTCGTGCGCAATCGGGTGCTCATGCAGGAAGAGCACATGGAGGAGATCTGGAAGATCTTCGGCGACCGAGTTCGGGCGATAGTGCCCCTGTTCGAGACCGAAGTCAAAGGCGCTGCGATGCTGAACCGGCTCGCGGATCATGTCTTTGCGGATTTCAAATGAGCCGCCACGTGAGAGCGTCCCGCCTGAAAGATCAGCAATTGGCGTATACTGTGCACATGCCCGTCTTTCCGGACGGGCACGTCGCGTTCCTACCCGGTTCACCATTTCCCATGGGAGCAAGTGCAGTTCAAACGGCCGGACGACGGACACCACCATAATAACAGGAGGGGCCGACGTCCCGGCCGGCCCGCCTGATATTACCGGCCTATAAAAAAATCCGTGTCACTTGTGGGAACCGAGATCAGCTCGGGTTGTACCGGTAAGCGCTCGACTGTCGGGTACGAACGCGTAGAGTACGCAGCTGATTCCGAGCGCGAGAGCGCCAATATACCACACGCCACTGAACGCGTCCGACCCGCTCAGAGCTTTGGGATCGCTCCCGATAGCGAATCCCAGCAGGTGAGTCATTAATCCGGCGCCCAGCATGGTAAAGAGGTTTACCGAAGTTATCCCCTGCGCTGTCATTGATTGCGGAATCAGCTCTTTCATGTGCGCGTACGTTACCTGTCCGGGAGCGCCTGCGAAACCGAACACGGAAAACAGGAAAAGCATCACCCAATAGGGCGTCGAGCCCGTCAGCAACAACGCCGAGGTCGTCAGGATGCAAAGGAGGGCCTGCGCGCAGAGAACCACCCTCTTGCGCGAGTGGAAAACCCTATCACTCAGCGCGCCGGACAGAGGCAGCCCCACCATGTATCCGATGGTTAGAGCGAGCAGGATATTGCTTGCTGCGATTTCTCCCACCCCGAGCCCAAAGACGAAGTACGGCACGAGCCACAAGCTCTGCAACGCAGCAATGAAGCCGTACCGTACGAAGTTACTCATACTGATCGCCCAAAAACTGTACATGCGAAAGAGACGGAAAAGACCGGCTGCGATAGGCTGCCGTTTGTGCGATGGCCGGATTTGTCCTTCAGGCCGGTCTCGGATCACGAGGACAAACGACGCGACAATGGCTGCATTGAGCACCACTAGTGCGAGGAAGGCCATGCGCCAGCCGAGCCACATGCTCAGCACCGTCAGTGGAGTAGTGGCCATGAGGCTTCCCACCATGCCCGCACAGACAGCAAGACCGCTCAGCGAGGCGAACCTGTCCACCGGAAACCACACTGTCATCAAAGCCATTAACGTCATGAGGTTGCCGCCCATGCCGATCCCAAGCAGTATCCGCCCCAAGATCAGGTGAGCCGACGTTGTGCCGAGCCCAAAAAGAACACCTCCGGATATGCCGACGACCGCAAGGATACATATGGTAAGCCTTGGGCCGAGACGGTCGAGAGAGATCCCTATCGGGACCTGACCAGCCGCGAATGCATAGAAGAACGCTGCAGACAGGTCGCCCAGCTGCGAATTCGTGAACCCAAGCTCTTCGACGAGCGCCGGGCTGATCACCGCTGTCGAGGACCGAAAGAACATCGACATAATGAAGTTCATGCTTCCGACCACGAGGATGACCCAGCGCCTGATGCTCCCCGGAGCGGGGTCAGCAAAAGCCGTCATGGGCACCTCCTCTGGCTCTAATGGACCGGAATATCAAGAGAACGTCACCTCCGTCTCAAAACGCGTGCACGATAAAGACAACGGCCGCTCATTTTGCCATAAAGTCCGGTGAAGCCAAAGGCCGCGGAGGTCAGAGTGATGAGTTGGAATCGCGACCGTGAAAGGTCTTGAGTCGAATCGACATATCTTGCCGCCTGTCTCCCATTGCGGTAAGAGTATGTTCGTGTCGGCGACTGAGGGAGCCATGCGCCGCCGGGAGTTGCAGGCCGAATAGGCTCACGCCAGCGGAGGGGGTCCAATGATACAGTTTCTTGCTAAGAGTCTGATGGGAAAGCTTATGTCTCTTTTTCTGCTGATAGCGCTCATTCCCGTGGGGGTCGTGGGATACCTGTCCTATCAGAGCGCCAAATCCTCCCTTCAGGAAGCAACTCTACGAGAGCTATCAACGTTGAGAGACAGGGCCCGCGAGCACGTGGACTCCTCGGTACGGCAAGCCTTGGGAGACATAGAATACCTGGGGGCGACGCCGGCCGTCCATAACGCGTTCAGTTACATTTGGGCGTACTTCGACTTTGCCATAAAGCAGGACTACGCGAAGGCACATCCTGATGCGCCGTTGGACCTTGCAGCGGAAGATCTTGCTCGCATCATTCGCGACATTGATCCGACTTTCACGCGATTCCTTGAGAAATTTCGCAAACAACGCGGGTACGAAGACGTTCTGCTGATCCTGGGCGACGAGACCGGCGTGGTGGTCTACACGGCAAGAAAACTTCCAGATATGGGGAAGAGTCTGAGTTCAGGCAGTTTGGCCAATTCAAGCGTTGCCCGCCTGTGGAAGACGGTGAAGACGTCAATGAAACCCTCTGCAGTGGATGTGGCCCAATATCAGCCCTCAGGGACCGCGAGTTGGTTCATTGGATTGCCCGTAGTGTTTAGCGAGAAACACAACCTTATCGGAGTACTTGTCTTGCGCTTGGCACCGGTATCCATGCTGGATGTCGCCTCTGCAACCGGACGGAAAGAAGACGCGGCCGATGTGGTCTTGGTCGGAAAGGACGGCACGCTGCGAGCCGCGACCGGAAGACTTGGCGAGGAAGTCCTCTCAACGAAGATAGAGAGCGTCCCGGTGAGTGAGGCAATTCAGGGGAAATCGGGAGTAGGGGAGTTCACCGGGAAGGCGGGTATTCTGCGGCTTTATGCCTGGGCACCCGCTGGACTCAACTCCTTGAATGGGCTCAATGCCGACTTCGATTGGGGAATCATAACAGGGATCGACTCTTC
>JAIWNO010000175.1 GCA_020216785.1 Desulfomonile sp. | reverse complement strand
AATCGCGTTTCGACAGGTTGCAGCGCTCGGTGCTCGCGTCGCGGCCACTTGGCTGATCATCGGGCTCTTGGCGGGTGCAGCCGCATTCGTTATGGCGCGAACAATCTCGCTGCCGATAAGGCTGATTGCTGACAGCGCGTCCCGCATCAGTAACGGGGACCTTACTGTGGAAGTACCCCGAATCAGGAGATCGGACGAGGTGGGGAGCCTAGCGGAAGCTTTTCGCACGATGGTGAGTAATATCAGAAATCAGATTACGATGGTTCTGGAAGCCGCCAACGTGCTCATGGCATCCACCACTGAAATTACGGCCACAGTCACAGAAGTGGCTGCGAGCACCTCACGGACCTCCTCTGCAGTCACCGAGACCACCGCGACCGTGGAACAGGTCAGGCAGGCGGCGAAAATTTCGAGCGACAGGGCCAAGCAGGTTGCGGCGTCTTCCAGGGAAGCAGTGAAATCGTCCGAATCGGGCAAGCTGGCTACAGAAGAGACGATGGCGCGTATGCAGCTCATCAAGGAACAAATGGAGTCGATCGGGAATACTGTGGTCCGGCTCAGTGAGCAGAGCCAGGCTATCGAGGACATCATCTCCGCTGTTCAGGATCTCGCCGATCAATCGAATCTTCTGGCCGTCAATGCATCAATCGAAGCTGCCCGCGCCGGCGATCAGGGAAAGGGGTTCGCCGTAGTGGCACAAGAAATCAAATCCCTCGCCGATCAATCCAGGAGCGCTACGAACCAGGTTCGGAGCATTCTGGAGGATACCCGTAAGTGGGTCAGTGCAGTGGTGATGGCTACAGAGCAAGGGGGAAAGGCGGTCGAATCCGGCGTGCAGCAATCGCGCGTTGCGGGAGATGCCATTGTGACGTTGACGCAAAGCGTGACCTCTTCAGCCCAAGCCGCTTCAGTCATTGATACGTCCAGTGAACAGCAGGTGGTTGGAGTTGACCAGGTCTCTCAGGCCATGTCCAACATAGAAGAGTCCATGAAGCAAAACCTGGAAGGCACGAGGCAGCTGGAGGCCGCGGCTCGCCGCTTGGAAGAGCTTGGTGCCAACCTGAAGAAGCTCATTGAGACATATCGGGTTTGATGAGGATTAGGACCGGGGAATTCGGGGGAGCGTATATTCCCCCCACTCTGACCTTCCCCAGGGATAAGGAGGGTGAGTGAGGGGATGAAGCGGCCGGAGTTGTGGTGCAGTATAGTCTGGTGCGATGTCCCTGATTGATGACAGGATCAGATCCGGACTTTGTCCAGGACTGTCCCGTCGGCCGCCAGTAACAACAGAGGGAACGAGGGGTTCTTGATCGCGTGCGTAGAGCAGCTCAAACATGGATCAAAGGCCCTGATCACCGCCTCGATCCGGTTGAGCGCTCCCTCGGGGATGCTGTTGCCATTGATAAAACGCTGAGCCACCTGAAGCACTCCGCGATTCATGGCAAGGTTGTTGTTGCCGGTCGCGACGATAAAGTTGGCCCAAGTCATAAGACCTTCTTCATCAACTTTGTAGTGATGGAAAAGCGTGCCGCGCGGGGCTTCGACTACGCCGACGCCCTCGCTGTAGTTCGGTTGCGCAAACGCTCTCACATGCGGACTGGTGATGTTGGGGTCATTGAGAAGTTCCTGGGCTTTTTCGATGGCGTACACGATTTCGATCAGTCGCGCATAGTGATTGTGAAAAGAGCTCATGACCGGGCCTCGCTCGAGACTCCTGAACTCGGCCCACTCCTGGTCTGCCAACGGCGTACCGCAACCGTTGCACACATTGAGACGCGCTGCCGGTCCCACCCGGTAAATGCCGTCGGGGTAACCCAGCGGCTTGTAGTACGGCGACTTGAGGAATGACCACGGTTCTACGGATTCACCGATATAGGTCTTGTAATCCGCGGCCTCGACCCCGTCAGCGACGATGTTTCCCTTGTAGTCGATGAAGCGGAGTTTCCCGTTCACATGTTCGAGGTTCCCCTCGTCGTTGACAAGGCCCATGAACATGGTAGGGAAATTGGCGAAAGTGCGGATTTCTTCGCGATGATTCTCGAGGGAAGCCTTGAACCACCGCAACGTTCGGAGAGTTATTTCCAATGCCTCGGGAAGGGAGGCCAACATGGTCTTACGGTGGTCTTCAGCGAGCGGCTCGTTGACGCCGCCGGGAACCACCCATGCGGGATGAATTCGTTTCCCAGTGAATCCTGCAATAATTTCCTGACCTATTTTGCGAAGCTTGATCCCGTCCAAGGCGAGAGTAGGGTCTGCTTCGAGCACGCCGAGGATGTTGCGCTTTGCCGGGTCCGAGTCCATGCCGAGCACCAAGTCCGGAGCGGAGAGGTGGAAAAAGCTCAGGGCATGAGACTGGATGTACTGACCGTAAGTAAGCAGTCGTCTGAGCTTGGCGCCGGTCTCAGGCACTCGTACGCCCAAAATGGCGTCACAGGCTTTCGCGGAGGCCACAGAGTGACTGATGGGGCAAATGCCGCATATCCTCTCGGTGAGCGAAGGCATTTCGTAAAACGGACGGCCTTCGCAGAATTTCTCGAAGCCTCGAAATTGGGTCACGTGAAACTGTGCATCGCTGACACGGCCCTCGTCGTCGAGATGTATAGTGATCTTGCCATGACCCTCAATGCGTGTGATCGGATCTATGACAATCTGTTGCGTCATAACACTACCTCCGGCAACGGTTAAGCTCCGAACCGCGCCTTGCCTTTAAGATCGGGAACTCTCCCTGCCAGAAGCTCGCTGATCGTGTATAGGATGGCTTCCGTAGGAGGAGGACACCCCGGCAAGAACACATCGACGCTCACGAATTCGTGAACAGGGCGTGCCCGGTCAAGCAAATGGGGCACCCCAATCGAGGGCAGTTCGGGGTTCTGGGAGGAGTTCTCCAGATATCCTCGTTTCATAACGTCTTTGACCTTGAATTGGTTGCGCATTCCAGGGACGTTGGCCGTCACCGCACAGTCTCCGAAGGAAACTAGGATGTAGCTTCGATCCCGTATCATACGGATCTTCTTCTTATCCTCATCGGTGGCCACAGCGCCTTCCACGAGCGTCACGTCCACCCCTTCGGGAAAGACTTTTGCGTCCACGAGAGGGCCGTAGACCATCTCGATGTGCGGTGCCATATCGGCAAGTCGCTCGTCCAGGTCCAGGAAAGACATATGACAGCCGGAGCATCCGTCGAGCCACGTTGTAGCAATCCGTAGTACCTTTGACATCGCACGTCCTCTATTCTCATCCGGTTGCAGGCCCCGCGGGAACCATCACCCACGGGATCGTTGAATCGTTTTCGCGCTGATTACTCCCTATGCCGCATCATCTGGAGATACGGAAGGAACTGTCGCCGTTTGACCATTTCAGCCACAGACTTGCCCTTTTCGGAAAGCGCTCCTGTCGGGCATACTTGCACGCACTTTCCACAGCCTGTACAGGTTTCCGATGAGCCCCAAGGCTGGTTTAAGTCTGTAATTACCTTCGAGGATATCCCGCGGTTCATAACGTCCCAGGTGTGAGCGCCCTCGATCTCGTCGCATACCCGGACACATCTTAGGCACAGCACGCAACGGTTGTGATCCACGGAAAACCGCGGGTGGGTGGCGTCGATGGGGTGAGTAGGGTAAATGTAGTCGTAGCGAACGTGGGTCATGCCCATCTCGACCGCGAGCGCCTGCAAGTCGCAGTGGCCATTGGTCACGCACACAGAGCAGACATGATTGCGCTCCGAGAAGATCAATTCCAGGATCTTCCGACGGTAGTCCAGAACACGGTCGGACTTGGTCAGAACTTCCATATCCTGTCTGGGGAGCGTCACGCAGGAGGGCATCAGTCTCGACATGCCTTTGACCTCGACAATGCACAGGCGGCACGCCCCATGCTCGGATAATCCCTCCATATGGCACAACGTCGGGATTTTGATACCGTTTTGCCGAGCTACGGTGAGAATGGTCTCATCCGCCCGAGCGCTGACGTCACGATCGTCGATCTTGAACGTCAAGAGCCGAACGGGATTCACGTCCGCTCGAAGCGACCTTTCGTCAACACGAAGCGGTTTTTTCATAGCGCCTCCTCGGGGGCCTGCATCCTGCATGCGCCTGCAGGACAATTCTTGTCTCGGATATGCGCCTTGTACTCGTCTTTGAAGTACTTCAGGGTGCTTATCACCGGATTGGGCGCTGTCTGGCCGAGTCCGCACAGGCTGGTGTTCTTGAGCAGATCACACAACTCACCGAGCGTTTCTATGTCCGAGGGTTTGCCTTGGCCGCCGCTGATCTTGTGCAACAGGTGATAGATCTGAGTAGTGCCGACCCTGCACGGCACACATTTGCCACAAGACTCACTCATGCAGAACTCCATGAAGAACTGAGCGACATCCACCATACATGAGGTTTCGTCCATAATGATCATGCCGCCCGATCCCATGATGGATCCGACTGCCGCAAGCGACTCGTAGTCCACAGGCATGTCCAGATGCTCTTCGGGGATACAACCGCCCGAGGGCCCGCCGGTCTGAACCGCCTTAAAGCGCTTGTCGCCGGGTATACCACCGCCAATCTCGAAAACGATGTCACGCAACCGCGTACCCATAGGCACTTCAATGAGGCCGGTGTTGTTCACCCGTCCGGCGAGGGCGAAAACCTTTGTGCCTTTGCTCTTTTCGGTGCCGATCCCGGCGAACCACTCTCCGCCGCGGCGGATGATCGGTGCAATGTTGGCGAAAGTCTCCACGTTATTGATCAAAGTAGGAAAGCCCCAAAGCCCGAATTCCGCGGGGAAGGGCGGCCTGGGGCGGGGTCTGCCGTGGCGGCCTTCTATAGAGGCGATGAGTGCTGTCTCCTCGCCGCATACGAAAGCGCCCGCGCCAAGCCTAACCTCGATGTTGAATTCGAAGCGCGTGTTAAAGATGTTATTGCCGAGAACGCCCAAGCGCTCAGCCTGAGCGATAGCTGTATGTACTCTTTTGACGGCGAGAGGATATTCGGCTCGCACATAGATGAACCCATGGCTTGCACCCACCGCGTACCCCGCAATGGCCATGCCTTCGATCACGCGATGAGGGTCGCTTTCGAGGACACTCCGGTCCATAAACGCCCCGGGATCGCCTTCATCGGCGTTGCAAACGATGAACTTGGTATTGTTGACCGCCTTGGAGACAGCGGTCCATTTGAGCCCGGTGGGAAATCCCGCACCGCCGCGTCCGCGGAGCCCGCTCTTGGTTACCTGCTCGATGACTTCACCCGGCGTCATCTGTCTGAGGGCCGTAAAGAGCCCAAGGTAACCGTCTTCAGCGATATAGTCTTCGATGCGTTCCGGGTCGATTTTGCCGCAGTTCTCGAGGACAATTTTCTGTTGGCACTGAAAGAACGCCTGGTGTTGGGAACATTCAAGCCTGGCAACAGGGCTGCCGCCGAGTGAGTCCAAGATCTCCGAAACGTCGTTGACGGTCACGCCTTGATAATACGTTCCCTGCGGCTGCACCTGGATAAGCGGTCCTGCCGCGCAGAGGCCGAGGCATCCCACACCCTTCACAAGGCACCAGTTCTCGAGCCCGCGACGGCTTATTTCCGTATCGAAAGCTTCCTTCACCAAGCCGCTCTGGCAGGAAAGACAGCCGGCAGCGACGCAGACGTTGATCTGGTAGGTGGTTCCTTCCTGGCGGTCTCTTTCTATCTTCGCGATGTTTTGGAGGTCCTCAATCGTCAGGGTCATGGTCTGTCCACCTCCGTATTCTCTCGAGGACAGCCTCCGACGTCATCCTCCCGCAGACTTCGCCATCGAAAACCACCGCAGGCGCGAGCCCACAGGATCCGAGGCATCGAGCGGTGACCAGCGAGATCTTACCGTCGGGCGTGGTCTGACCCGGGCCGATGCCGACAGTCTTCTCGAAGTCATCGAGAATACCGGATGCGCCGCCGATGTAGCACGCAGTGCCTTTGCACACGACGCACGTATGTTCGCCGGGGGGCTTGAGCGTGAAGTGGTGGTAGAAGGTGGCTACGCCGTACGTTCTGCTCAACGGTACACGCAGTGCTTGCGACACATACTTGAGCGCATCGAGATCAAGAAACCCGAAGTGCTCTTGGACTGCGTGAAGCGTCTCAATGAGCGCGTGCGGCTCGTGACCGTGAAGTCGCATCGTCCGATTGACCAGTCGCCACCGACGATCTTCCGTGGACTTCATGGCGGATTGCATTTGTTCGTCCATGTGACTGTGTTCCCCTTTCCCGGAGCAGATGAGAACGAGCACGGACAGCAGAGACAGCCGAACCGGACACCCCACTCCCGCAGCGCCCGGCGGTTCGCGAGATGCTGGATCGGGGTTATGTGGCCCGATTGAGTTCGATGTATTCTTCTCTCTTATTTTCCAAATGGTCAACAGCGTACAGAAGGGTCGCTTTTTCCCGCAGCAGCTGCTTGAGCTGATCGAGTCTGCTGCGGTCAATGGCATAGGCCCGCACAAATACATGGCGATAGCCTGCGGGCGCCCGGTCGTACGACGTCAGTATGCTCACGAGTCGTGCACCGTACTCCCGGATGATGTCGGTAACTTCTTTGATGGACCCGGGTCTGTCCTCAACTTCGAATGCGAACTGGACGCCTCTCTTGGGAAGACCGCTAAGCGAAATGAGGGCCACGAATAGCTCCCGCTGAGAGATGATGCCGACGATTTCGCCTGTCCTGTTTACGACGGGGGCCCCGGAGACCTGATTAGCCAGCAGGGTGTTTGCGGCCTCCTCAATGGTGAAATCCGCGGGAATTGTTATGGCCGGTTTTGACATTATTTCGCCGCATTTTATCTTTGTCAGCAGATAACTCAGCTCGTGGATCGACAGGGTTGTCGCGTCGGAAGCGCTTGCCCTCTTTATATCCCGGTCGGTGATTACGCCGGCCAGTCGCCCGTTCTTCATTACGGGTAGGAGGACAGGGTTGTGCTGTTTCATTAAGGTTGTGGCCTCAGACATTGAGTCATCCACATCGACTGTGACAACATCCTCTTGCATCCAGTACTTGACGAGCATGATTTCCTCCTCGACACGTCAAGAGCGAACCCAAGCTCGATGCAGCCTTTCTCTCAATCCGCCTGCGTGTATGGCGTTTCGGCCGATGGATAGGCAATTATCATGCCAATCCATAAGGCATTCCTGCAGGATCTTTGCCGCCTAACAGGCTTTCAATCACAGGTTGGTCTGCTTTGAGGTGAACACTCACAGAGACGGTCAGCCCCGCCTGTCAGGTTTCTTTACACACTGTAAAATAACGAAAAATGATGCATGAGTCGAGGAGACGGTACGCTGCGAAAACAGACACGTGAGAATCGCCGCGGATGTTCAACTTGCCTTTTTCGCGGCGTTCGGATTGACAGGAATACGGAGCGTGAACGTGGTTCCTTCACCCGGTCCGGACGTCACCGCAATGGTTCCGCCGTGCTCCTCGACGACTTTTCTCGTGGCTACGAGTCCAAGGCCCGTGCCCTTAGACCCTTTGGTGGAGTAAAACTTGCGGAACAGGTTCTGCTGGACCTCTTCCGGCATCCCGATGCCGTCGTCGATCACCTCTATGACAAGGGCTGCATCGGTCATGCGGCCGCTCAAGGTAACGTGGTGTTTCTCTCCGGAGACCGACCGACACGCTGCGATCGCGTTTGAAACGAGATTCGTGACTGCGTTGTGTATGCCGCTGGGATCAAGGACCGCAGTTCCCATGACCGGATCAAAATCGCAGACCAATTCGACGTTCTGGGAGGCAGCCTTAGCCCTGAAGAGATCGCAGACGTCGGCGAGCAGGGTCCCGGGATCGCATTCCCGGTATTCAGGCCGGCGCTCCTTGGAGCGTAGAGAATGTCCTTCCTTCTCGACGTGCCGCTTGACCATGTCCCAGCCTGCCTGTACCCGATCTTCTCTTCCCTTCTTCAGGCCGGAATCCACAATATACACACCACCTTCGAGACCAGAGAGGACGTTTTTCACACTGTGCGACATGCCGGCGACCGTTTCACCCAGAACGGCTAACTCGTTTTGGAGAAGCTTCAACTCGGTGACGTTGGTGCACATCTCCATCACGGCGACGGTGCGGCCCTCCTCGTCAGTTATCGGAGAGGTGTTTATCACCACGAACACATCCTGGCCCCCACGGTTCCAGACTTCTTCCGAGGCATGGGAGTTTCCGTCTGCAAAGGTCTTTTTCACGGGACAGTTTTCGCAGCGTGTATCACGGTTCTTGTAGATTTCGAAGCAGTGCTTTCCCCAGCTGTCTCCGAAATCCCTCGCAAAGATCTTGTTGTAGAACGCAATCCGGTAGTACCCATCGATCACCGTGAGGTAACAGGGCACATTCTCAAACAGGTTGCGAAATTGCTCTTCCTTCTTGCGCAGTTCTCGGTGCAGCTTCTCCTGCCGCGTCACGTCCACGGACATTTCCAGCACTTCCAGCACCTTGCCGTCATAGTCGAAGATGGGGGCAGTGTGGACCACCACGTACACCTTTCTGCCTTCTGGACCAATGCTCCACACCTCCTCAGATCGATGAGGCGCGCCGTCTTGGAATGTCTTCTTGACAGGGCAGTTCTTGCACGCGCCGCTCAGTCCCTTGAACGAACTGAAGCACTCACGGCCGACCAGGTCCCCAAATTCCTCCTTAAAGGCCTGGTTCGCTCGCACGATTCGGTAGTCGCGACTCACAACCGTGAGATAGCACGGGACTTTCTCGAAAAGATCTTTGTATGTTTTTCGGCTTTCAGCCAATTGGCGGGTGCGGTCGTTGATCTGGCGACTCATGTCGTTGAAGACGCGGGTAAGTTCCGAGATTTCGTCTCCTCCCGACGGGTCGGGGCCGGGAGAGTACTGCCCTCGTGCCATGCGCCGTGCTTCCTCTTTTAAACGAGTCAATGGAGGAACGATACCGATCATCACTGCAAGCCCGACGAAAGTGGAGATGATTAGAAAAAGCAAGAAGGCGAACAGGACGGTAGCGGTTGTGTATTCCCGAAGTTTTTTTCTCAGAGGGAGCAGCGGGATGTTCACTTCAAGTGCGCCTAGAACCCGCTCGGACGGAGGATGAGCATGGCACGCGGCGGTCGAGCAACCGGCCGTATTGTGCAGCGGGTTCACCACGCTCAAGGTTTGACCGTCGTCACTAAATCGGTACCGCAAGGCCGTGTTTGTGCCGAGGTCGGCCAGAAGCGGGTTGGATGGAGATGTATTATCGCGAAGCGGTTCAAATGGAGACCCCTCTCTGCTGGAATAGAGGAGGGCGCCCTTTTGGTCGTAGATATTGATCTCCTTGAAGTTCTCCTGGGCCCCAATGGCTCGCACGATTTGACGGATACCCTCCCGGTCCTTCGTCATCATTCCATTCCAAATGGCTGCCTTGATGACTTCGGAATCCTTGAGTGCCCCCTGGATCTTCTCGTGGACGAGGCTCTCCTGTTGGCGGGAAATCGCATAGTAGGCAAGGGTCACCACCGCAACGAAAATGACGACACCCGCCAGAAAGCTCAGCTTAAAACTGAGACTTCCCATAAATCTCTTGACGAGTCCTATGGTGCTCCTGACCATGCGCCACCCTTGCGATAGCGGGGTGAGCTTTTCTTACCATTTCCTAAATCGGAAGCAAGAATAGTGCCAATCATTGTGTGCAATCGATCCGCTCACCGCGTCGCGTGAGTCCATTCGGTGATGTAAAGCCAGGAAAGTGGCCGACGCCGTCCTCCTCTCCGGTGAACGTTGCGCCAATTCCCCGAATGGGGCTCAATGGGAGTCGCCGCAGGGTGTAGAGAGTGTCTCAAAACCTGCGAAGTCTTGAAAACCGCAACACAGTGAGACTTGCTTCCCTCTTTGTGCCCCTTGTATGTTGGCTCGTGCTGCGACAACACCCTGGAATGGGTTTGGTGACTATCTGTGAGCGTACGGCTAGTCAAGGTAAGCGCTTCGGGCCAGGACTTCCCCGTGAGAGCGGACAGAGAAACCCTGTAACCTTCCCTGGACGCGACTGGGTCCTTGCGGAT
>JAIWNO010000033.1 GCA_020216785.1 Desulfomonile sp. | reverse complement strand
ACCGATCAAAGACGGGAAGGTTCACGTTGTCGGCCCGTTCACGTCCAGAATTACGGGCGCTCTGTGTATCACTGTCTCAGCCCCGATCCGCGACAAGAAAGAGAAGATGATCGGAGTTTTCGGTGCGGACATCCGTCTCGAGGAACTCGTCAAAGTAGAAAAAGAATTGATGGAGGAACACGGCGTCGAGTTCACGGAAAAGGATATCCGCAAACTCACGAAGCAGTACGAGTCGCGTTAGAGAGGTTGTACACCGAATTATAGCAGTTGCCAAAAGTTCTGCCCGAATCGCAGATACTTGGGTAGGTGTCGGGAGTTCCCATGAACGAAGATTCGACGGCCTTGCGTCGCTCGAAGTGAACGGGATCTCCCGACACCCTGGAGCAATCAATCGGAAATTATTTTTTGGCGACTGCTATAATAGGACGGCAGGCTAAGCGCCCCTTTCCTTGAAAAAGAGTACGACGTCCGGCAAGATGCCTGTCCCACCAACCAGTGATCACCAAACCGATCTCACTGTCTTGGCCGGGAACATGCACCATATTTGCGAAATGGAATACTAGGTTTCCACGCGATTGCGGCCGTTGCTCTTTGCACGATAGAGCGCCTCGTCGGACGCGCGCACGAGGCAGTCCACATCGCCCTCGTTAACGCAGTCGCTTGTCGCGACACCGAAGCTCATGGTGCATTTGAATGTCCCTTCGCTTGTGGCAATGTCCTCGCTGCATAGGGACACGCGGACGCGCTCGGCTGCGTGCCTGCAGTTCTCAAGGTCGCAGCCCGGAAGAATCATCAGGAATTCGTCTCCGCCATACCGGCCGACCGAGTCGTACTCCCGCATGAGCGACACGATTCGTTGAGCAACACCACGGAGCAGCGCGTCGCCGGCAAGATGCCCATACTCGTCGTTGACCTCTTTGAACCGGTCAATGTCGGCGATGATTACGCCCAAAGGCCGGGCTTCGCGCCGCGAGCGTGCCAGCTCCTGGTGGAGAATCTCCATGATCGCTCCACGGTTGCGCACGCCGCTCAATTCATCATGCGTAGCCTTGAAACGGAGAGCGTCTCGTGTTTGGGTGAGTTCCGCGATTAGTTTCTCGCGTTCCGCGTCGGCGCGCTTGCGATCGGTTATGTCCAACGTGACGCACACCAAACCCGAGACGGTCTGCTTGCGCCGGATCGGGCCCGAGTAAACCAGCACCGGAAACGTTGATCCATCCTTCCTTAAAGCGCTGAATTCCTGACCCTGCGGCGCTTCCTGCCCCGAAAGGAGTTGAGAAAGCGTGTGTCTGAGTTTTGCGCGGTCTTGAGAAGAAATGAGGCGCAAGATGCTCACACCTGTCTCCAGCTCCTTCTGCGCGTAACCGAATGCAGCTAACGCCTGTCGGTTCGCGAACGTCACGTAACTCCGGTGATTAAGCTCAAATAGCGGCTGAGGCAAGAGATCGGCCAGGTCTCGGAACCTGCGCTCACTCTCGCGTAGTGCTTCTTCGGCAAGTTTGCGATCGCTGATGTCGCGTGCGATGCTGTGGACCGCCGTGCACGCTCCGTCCTCCATGATGGCTCGTGAGCTTACTTCCACCCAGACAAGGCCTCGGTTCTTGGACTGCACAAGCATTTCGTACGGTCCGACCCGTTGAGCGCCGCAGGATATCTTGGAACAAACCTCGTTAGCTCCGTGCCTGTTGTCTCTGACCACGAGGTCGTCGAGCCGCATCTTGAGGAATTCGGACGGCTCGTACCCGAGAATGCGGGTGACCGCGCCATTGACCGACCGAAAGTTGCCCTTCAAGTCATGGGTGAAAACAATGTCGTTTGCGTTTTCGAACAGCTCCCGATACTTTGCTTCGCTTTCTCGCAGCTCGTTTTCAATATGGGTTCGCTGCGCGATTTCACGCTTAAGCTCTTCGTTGTGTTTCTGATTGACGAGGAGCTGCTTCTTTTCCAGCGAAAGATCCTCGATCAAAACGAGGATCATTCGGTTTTCCATAATCCTGATCGAGCGGAAGGTCAGTCGTCCCCAGATCCTGTGATCGCCGAAGGAAAGGAGTCCTTCCGCAACCTTGGGCTTACGGATATTGAAAACTTCGGCAACTAAGTTGCGGACGCTCTTTGCGGTAATGCCGTCCGCCATCAGGTCGTGAAAAAGTCTGTCCACAAGTTGATTCGTTTCCGTGGCGAGTTTTCGGCAGGCCTGGTTTGCCGCCACGATCTTGTGCGACCTGTCCAGGAGCATGGCCGGGATCGGCAAGGCCTGCATGACCTTGCCGAATGTGGTCGCCCAGATATCGCCCCGGATGTCGAAGCTCCCGGACTTGGTAAGGTCCTTGGTAAGGAGATTGTCCAGTTCGATAGTCTCGGTACCAACGGCGCCGGCGAAGAGATTTCTCGGAATGTTTTGCAATTCCTCGAAGTTGTCGAAGTCCGGAAGTTTGCTTTTGGGCATCGGTCACTCCACAGCGGGGCGCGGCAGCTATGCAATTCTCCTTTTGCCTACGAGACGCCGGCATAGATGTCTAAAACAATCACCGAGGGCCTGCGCCCGTACGAACCCGATTCAAAACCCCTCGCTTCACAACGATAGCAAATGACTACTTGCGCTTGTCCAATCGAACGTAGGCTTTGAAACAGGGCCCTTTCCTGATATCAAAGTATGACTTCCCCCAAAGTTCACACAACTATTCTTCGAAATCCGACCGCCTCGGCACCCTGCAGCCTTCATGTTAGCGGTCGTCGCCTCTTCGGTCAAGGAAAAACACGGCTCGTGTTCTGACTCAGGTCGATACTCACCCGAATAGCTTTTCCGGGACAAAGTCGGTCCCGCGCACTTCCCTCAAAGATATGGCATCCGCGGGGCAGGTGACTTGACAGAGGCCGCAGCCCATGCATTTGTCCGCGACCACTTGCGCCGGCGCTTCCCCGTCAGTGGTAATAGCGCCGAAAAAACACCGGTCAACGCACGTTCCGCACGCGGTGCACGCTTCCGGGTCCACCTCCGCGGCGAAGCGGCTCGGTTCGATGACACTCACATTATGTTCGATCAGAATGGGCATGGTCTGGCAACAACACGAGCAGCAGTTGCATATGAAGTGGTCTACGCTCTGTTTGTTCATAACAACATGGATGAGTCCTGCCTCCTCACTCTGTCGTACCAGGTCGAGCGCTTCCTCCTTGGTCAGGCCCCGGCCGGTGCCGCGAGTGATCGAGTACTCCGCTGCCCGGTTAATCTGCAGACACGCTTCGAGCGGCTTGTCGCACTTGTGTGCGATAAGCCTGCATGTGCAATTGGTGACAGCGATGGTCCGGGCTTTGTTGATAATGTCCTCAACGTCTTCGAAGGCAAGGACGTGCGTCTTGCCGGGGACGGTCACGCCGACCGGGATGACCCTCGTGAACGGTCTCGGGGTGATCTTGTTGACCATTCTGGCGACTTCCAGCCATTCCACTTCCATGAATTCCTGCCAGAGGTCGAGGAACGCCCGGGGTGCGTCCGGCCACAAAATCGTCGCGTCGTGGAACTGCACGATGTCTCGACACATGCGGAATGTCTTCTGGTCCGTCTTGCCGGAAGGGAAGACCAAACCTTTCACGAACAAGGTCTGGAGCATCGACTCCACCTCGGCTTGCGGGCGGCCCACGCGTGCCGCTACCGAAGCGGGATCGGCCGGGAGCGAAAGGAGAATATCAGCCTCCGTTGAGTCCGCCAGCATCGCGAAAAGTTTAGGGATTCGCTCCGATTGTCCTAATCCGATCCGGGTTGCCAACTCGACGTATCGTGCGTCCACGTAAATTCCTCCTGGTTGAGTATGTGGCCCGCGAGCGCCCTGTTGCATTGGAGCACAGCCGCCGCCGCGGGTCAAGACGGCAGTTCCTCAGATGTGCCGGACGGAACAAAATCGCGAAAAACAAATCCTCTCAATGGGTAGCCCTGATGTTATCCGTCGGGGCTACCCGGTGTGGGGAGTGTGCCGGAGGTGCACCCCGTTAGGGGCTTGTGCTCTTTGGAAAAAGAGTGGACAAGCGGACCCTGCCCGGGCCGTGATCCGGGGTCTGTCCCTATCGGCCTCTGTGCCCTTCACGTGCTCCAGGATAAATTCTTTCTTATCTTGATATGTTATCTATCAATTCCCACATGTTACGAGCCACAAGGAAATCTTTCCCACTCCGAACCCTCTCTGTGGTATAGACTGTTAAATTTTCGTTAGGAGTCCATCTCCGCGCGCTCATGCCCACCGACACCATTCTTCTCGCCATAAGCGTGATCGCAGGCGCGTACATGGCCTGGAACATCGGGGCCAACGACGTGGCCAATTCCATGGCCTCGGCCGTGGGTGCCCGGGCCCTCACGATGCGCCAGGCCTTGTTCGTTGGCAGCGTGGTAACTTTTCTGGGGGCCACGTTCGTCGGATCTCATGTGGCACAGACGATTCGGAAGGGCATCATCTATGCCTCGGTCATCGGGGACCCGCGAGTGCTCCTGTTAGGTTTGCTGGCTGCGCTCCTTGCAGCGTCCTTCTGGGTTTTCATCGCAACGTACAAGAACCTGCCTGTTTCCACCACCCACTCAATCGTCGGCGCTATGATGGGTATTGGTCTTATCGTGGCGGGTCCGTCCGCTGTTAACTGGAAGCAGATGGCCTTTATCGTGTCTTCGTGGGTGCTGTCGCCGGTTTTGAGCGGGTTGGCAGCCTTTTTACTCTTCCGATTCCTAGAGAGGAAAGTCCTATCGCGCATGGATACGGTGGAAGGGGCAGTGAACGCCGCGCCTCTCGTGATCGCCGCGACCATGTTCGTGATGACCATCTCGCTGTTCCTGGACACGCCGTTGGGAAAGAAGATAGGTCTTGGTGGAGTTGCGGGCGTTGTTGTGGCAGCGGTCCTCGCGGGATGTTGTTACGTCGCCTGCAGGTTGATGTTGCGTCACTTCTTCGTCGGTGGGAAAGGGTCCGTGGCAGACAACATATTTCGCCCTTTGCAAGTTTTGACATCTTGTTATGTGGCATTCGGAAATGGCGCCAATGATGTTGCCAACGCCATGGGACCTCTTGCCGGAATCTATTATATTCTTACAACAGGTTCCGTTGCCGAGGCTGCTCCTGTGCCCACTTTCATGCTTGCCCTCGGCGGCGGAATGATTTGCCTCGGAATAGTGTCTTGGGGCCACAGGGTCATGGAGACCGTAGGCTCGAAGATCACGCAACTTACAAATGTGCGTGGATTTACGGTAGACTTCTCCGCAGCTACCATGGTTCTCGTGGCGTCCATGCTGGGACTCCCTGTTTCCACGACCCATGCCGCGGTAGGGGCGTACCTGGGTATAGGACTGGCTCGGGGCGTGGAGGCGCTCGACCTTGCCGTGGTCCGCAGGATAGTCGTCTACTGGATCATAACCGTACCTGCGGCAGCGCTGACGGCCGCAATCTTTTACTTGGCGCTGTCGCTGTTCTTTTCAGGAAGGTGACCCATGAGAAACCCACTGGGTAGCTTGTTCAGACGCTCCCCATTCGAAAACACCTTCAAGCACGCGATCACGGTGGCCCAGTGCGGACCTTTGTTCGTGAAGGCCGTGGACGCCTATTTCAAGGGGGATCGGACCCAATTTGAGCTACTCAAGGCCGAGATCCGTGACCTTGAGGCTGAAGCGGATCGTATCAAGCGGAATATTCGAGGACATTTGCCCTCTTCCATATTGATGCCTGTAGACAAGTCGGTTTTCTTCTCTTTCTTACGGGAGGCCGACAAGGTCATAGACTGCATAAAGAACTCGTTGTACTGGATGTCCTACTGCGACCTGGTCCTGCCTGAAGCCATCCAGCGCGATTGTGTGGTCCTGGCCAAGGAGGCGGGCGACTACCTGGGGTTCCTGCCGGAATTGGTTCTGCGTGCCCACACCTTTTTCAAGACCCGAACCGAAAAAGACCGTGACGCGGTAAAGGAGATTATTCGGGAGATCCGCTTCCGGGAAAAGGAATCCGACGACTTGGAAAAGACCATTTTCATTCGCCTTTGCGCAGAGGAATCCATTCCGCCACGAATCTATTTCCTGAGCATACGGCTGGTGGAAACCATGGGGGACATCGCGGACCACCTCGAAAACGCCGCGGACATGATGCGCGCCATGATCGCACGATGAGCCCTATCAGCTCTGTTGTACATTGTCTGGTTACAGCTCGCCGAAAGGACCCGCAACCAAGAATAAACAAATGGCGCCCCTCCTTGGTCATGACCGGTGTCATCGACGGTAATCCGTCCCTTGGGATCGCCGTGCCAACAGCGACCATCCGTTGTCGTGGTATACGAGTTCCGTATAGTGTTTACGTATATAGGCGAAAAGTTCAGGACGGGATACCTTGAACCGAACCGGGTCGGCCGGCGAAAAGGGGGGAGGAGGAACAACGACTAGGACCGGCGCTGTCCTGCGAATGGTCGCGAGATCGCGATCCGTCCACTCTCTGTTCGCCAGTACTCCAGGTACGTAACAGTTCAGAAGGCCTCCCATCGCACGGTTAGCGAAGAAATATACCTGTGGGGCGTTGCCCGCCACAAGTACCATGTCCGTGTCCTTCGTCTTCAGCCGGAGTTCAGTCGCCAACCGGGCAACCGGATCGTGTAAATGGCGGTCAAGACCTCGCGCAAGGCTTTCATAACGGTGAGCAGGAGATGACAGCCAGGGAGCCAGGTCTTGCGCGGCTTCTTCCATCAACGTAATAAACGAGGCCGTTGCCAATATCACGTACAACCCAATCAATGCCCGAAGACCAACCCTGGAAGCAGGTTTGGCACATACAAGAGACGTAGATCTCCAGGCAAGTGTCACCGTGAGATACGCTGCTATCAGTACTGGGGGGGGTTGTTTGCAACAGGTGTCCGACGTCAGCTCTGTGCAAAGCTTGGGGCAGCACAGCCAGCCCCATGAAACCGCTCAAACAACACATGTTCCATGTGCGCCGAACCATAGGACGGGCATACCATGAACCCAGGAGACCTGCAAACACGGCTGCAAGGGAGGTAAGAGGCGCCATCAGAAACGCGATGGCAGCGCGCGACTGTCTTGATATCGGATCACGCCAGTCAAAACGCGGGAACGGTAGCGACATGCCTTCCACTGCCCCTACTGCCCCTGTGAACGTGGCGACAGCATAATCTCGTATGGAGGAGGTTCCGCCAATCAGCATAAGGACAGTCAGCCAAGCGGCAAGAGGGATAGCGTTGAATGATAGAAAGATTCCCAAAGATCTGAAAGCAGACCTAGGTCGCAATGGGAAGTCTACTAGAGCGACAACGGCTAAGCAATGAAAGCAGGTACAAGCGAGGCCGAGATCAAAGCGGTAGAGTCCCGCCACTCCGTCGAAGAGGCCCAATACCGCCAGCCAAAGCGTCCGGTGTTCCATCGGTGAATTCATGAGGCGCTGGACGCCGGCCAAGGCCGCCAAAGGAAAAAACCAATAGTACCACTTATAAAACCTGGCCAGAAGGAAAAATGCTGTGATTGCACCGACCGAAGCCGGCAACCACCCTACCCAGGGTCTCAAGATCCAGTAAACGAGGGCAATTGCCAGCGCGTACCCAGTTGCACATAAGACAGTCTCAGGGATGAGCGATTCCCACAACCAAAGCCCCATGGCGCTCGTGTACGCCGTCAGGGGTCCATAGTGAAAGAAGAGATCAATAAACGGGGTCTTACCTTTGAGTATTTGGTGGCCTAGGCAGAGCTGATATCCGTGATCGGCGCTGTTCAGGTAGAACTCAAGTCCGGGTGCCTTCCATAGAAGGGCAGAGAGCGCAATCAGGAAAGGGACTGCGATGGCGGATTTCGAGAGAAGACTTACGCCGTCATTCAGATTGTTCGCCGCTCGAGTCCGTGTCAGTGCGTGAAACGGGCCGCCGTGGCTGAGAATGCTGATCATTTCCCCCCCCCCATAATGCACTCATTTCACGATCCGTCTATCGGCGCCGAGAAATCTCCTCAGGGATATAGCCGATCCATCAGTCGCGGAAACGGTATTGTTTCCCGCACGTGATGGATGCCCGCGATCCACGCAACCGTCCGCTCGATGCCGAGTCCAAATCCCGCGTGCGGCACAGACCCGTATCGTCGCAAGTCCAAGTACCACTCAAGCGGCCCCCGGTCCAATTCGTGAGCTTCAATGGACTTCTCCAGAGCTTCGAGCGAATCCTCACGCTGGCCGCCGCCGATCACTTCGCCGTATCCTTCGGACGCGAGCATGTCCACTGCAAGCGCGAGCCTCGGGTCCGCGGGATCGCGTTTCATATAGAAGGCCTTCACCTGAGCCGGGTAGTGGGTGATGAAGACCGGCCGGTCGAACGCCTCGGAGATGACTGTCTCTTCGTCCCCGCCGAAGTCGTCTCCCCAGGCAAACTCCAGCCCTTTGTTTTTCAGTACTTCAACTGCCTCCGCGTAGGTGATCCTCGGAAACGGTGCTACGACCCGCTCCAAAGGTTTAATATCACGCTCAAGCAATGAAAGCTCCGGGCGACATTCTTCCAGTGCAGCACTCACGATCCTGCATACGAGTCCCTCCGCGAGGTCGATCGTATCGGCGAGGTCATAAAAGGCCATTTCCGGCTCAATCATCCAAAATTCCGTGAGATGTCGGCGGGTCTTGGACTTTTCCGCGCGAAAGGTTGGACCGTATACATATATCCTGCCGAGCGCCATGGCCGCGGCCTCTCCGTAGAGCTGGCCGGACTGGGTGAGATATGCCGAATCGTCAAAATAGCCCACTTTGAACAGGCTCGTCGTGCCCTCGCATGCGGTAGGCGTCAGGATGGGCGCTTCGATACCGATGAAGCCCAGTTCGTCGAAATAGGCCCTCGCCGTGCGTGTGATGACCGCTCGTAGCTTCAGAAGCGCTCTCTGCCGGGACGACCGGAGCCACAGGTGGCGGTGGTCCATGAGGAAGCCTACGCCGTGGTCCTTCTTGGAGATCGGGTACGGCTCGGCCTCGGACACGAGTTCCAGCCGTGTGACCGTGATTTCGTATCCGTTCGGCGCTCGTCGATCCTCTCTGACCTCTCCGCGAATAATCACGGAGGACTCGTACGGGACTTTGTCCGCAAATTCGAATTCTTCGGGGGTGACTTTGTCGGCCAAGACCACACATTGGATCGTGCCGGGTCCGTCGCGCAGCTGCAGAAAGCGGATTCTGCCGGACGAGCGGCGGTTCGCCACCCATCCTCGCAATTCCACGGTTGTGCCTGTATATTGTCCGATCCTGTCAAGGGTTACCCAGTCCATTGGCGCCTCGATCTCGCTCCGATGTCGGGAGGATTCTGCACCAGACAGGCCTTGCGGTCAAGGATGGCAGAGCACTGGGAGATCGATTCAGAAATGCCTTTACATGGTCGTTTACAGCCGCCTGGGTCAGGGCGGACCGGCGCTGTCCGCCCTTTATCCACCGCGCACAAGCCCTCAACAGGGCGCACACACGGGTGCACCCCTACCTCCTGCCTGTGCCTTCCGCGTGCTCCGGGGTCAAAGACATCTCCTCCTTTTTCACGCGTAACTGAATGGAAACGGCTGGGCGTGATTGACCGTTGCATCGCACCCGCGGCTCTGATACAAAGACAAGCCATGAGACTGCGACTCTTTCACCATGCGTGCCGTTCTCTCATGATCGGAAAAGGGAAGGGCTTGCGTGCAATAACCGGATGGGTATTTGTGTCTGTACTCGCGTGGTGCGCTCTTGCTTCGGCCGAGCCGGCAATCAAGCCTCAGGAGATCCCCCGGGTCCTCGCTGAGAAAGGCAAGAACCTCAGTGCGCTCAAAGCGGTCATGGCGGTGAGCACCACATACGAAAAAGACGGCAACCGTCAGGATGTGCGGGGCTTCTTCATATACAGGCGGCCCAGCGACTTCCGTTTCCAAGGGATTGCTCCGGGCGGCAACTCCCTCTTCGAGATGGTCGTGAGATCGGACAAATTCAAGCTCTATGTCCCAGCGGAAAGCAAAATCCTCGCGGGAGGCAGAAACTGCTTT
>JAIWNO010000032.1 GCA_020216785.1 Desulfomonile sp. | reverse complement strand
TTCGAGCGCTTTCCGGACGTAGCCGAGCTTGAGAGTCTGATACCGCTGGCGCTGCTTCAGTGGAAGAACGCCACGGTGGCGCGGGTATTTTCGGAGGACCAGAACCGCATTGTGGTGGGTCTGAGCTTCAACGGCCATACGTGGCGGGTGACACTCGATGCGAAGAACCTCCTGTTGATGCGCATCGAGAAAGTCGGTTCCAGATCGGTGGAACTCACGGCGGATTTCGGTGATTACGCGGAGGGGGAGTACGGGTGGCTTCCCAAGCGTTTCGATGTGCGTTCCCCACAAGGCGGATGGCGTACTCTCGTCAAAATCAGCAAGATTGAGGTCAACCCCTTCCTGGTGGAAAAGAACTTCGAGCTGACGCCGACATTCTCGGCCAAGATCGAAGAGTGCAAGTGATCGCGCATGGGTGATCGGCCGAGTTTGGGCATGAGCGGCCTCCTTTACAATCTCGTGCTCCATTCGGTCGCGGCCCCGGCGCTCGCTGTTTATTACCTTCCCCGTATAGTATTCGGGGGGAAGTATCGCCGTTCTCTCTGGGGTAAGCTTGGTTGTCTGCCGGCGGACTTCCCTGCTGTCCCGCTGCGTCGGCCTCGGCTTTGGTTTCATGCGGTCTCGGTGGGCGAGGTAGTGGCTTTAGGACCGCTCGTGCAGGCGATGCGCGAACTTGTGCCCGCTGCGTCCATCGTGGTGTCTACCGGCACGGAAACGGGTCAGGACAAAGCACACCAAATAATACCGGATGTGGATGGCCGGCTTTATCTTCCCTTGGATTTCCCTGCGTTCGTTAATCGTGTTGTGGAACGGATTGAGCCCGACCTGTTCGTGCTCATGGAAACGGAACTGTGGCCGAATCTTATCCGCTGCCTCAAGATCCGCGGTGCGGCGATTGCACTTGCCAACGGCAGGATTTCCGACCGATCCTTCCCGCGGTACCGATCGCTGCGGCGGTTTTTCTCGTCTACACTTGATCGAATCGACCTTTTTCTCATGTCGTCGGAGCTTGATGCGGATCGAATCAGAGAAATGGGGGCGGCTGAATCAAAGATTCTGGTAACGGGAAACACCAAGTTCGATGCAGCGCTCGGAGACTTGCCTCTCGACGATGAACGCCGTATGCGAGAAGTGCTTGGCATTCCTACCCATGTGCCCACGCTGGTTGCAGGCAGCACCCATCCCGGTGAGCATGAGGTCATGCTGGCCGCGTTCAACGCTCTCAAGCGGGAATTTCCTGACCTGGTGCTCGTCCTCGTGCCGCGGCACGTTGAGAAGACACCTCAGATCGTCGCTCACATGCAGGCGCTCGGCATGGAACCGCCATTCTTGCGCAGTGCCCTGGACCAGGGAGAAACACGCAACGGACGGCCCGTCGTAATCGTGGACAAGACAGGCGAACTGTTCCGGATATATTCGGTCGCTACCTTGGTCTACGTGGGGGGCTCCCTTGTTCCGCGAGGCGGGCAAAACATCCTGGAGCCGGCGGCGTGGGGCAAACCGGTGCTGTTCGGTCCGTCCATGGAGGACTTTCGAGACGCGCGAGAGATGTTGCTGCGCTCCGGCGCCGGATTCGAGGTGCGTAACGAGAGCGAGCTTGTGGCAAAGGCGGCCGATATACTTAGAGATGAAGACAGCGCGAGGCGTCTCGGTGAAAAAGGACGCACGGAGCTGATGAAACACAGGGGCAGTGCAGCAAGAAACGCACAAATGCTTGCGGATTTGGTGCGGCAAATGCGTATTTCACGAACATTGTAGATGTGTTGTTTGCAGGGGAGGCCGGTTTCCCCATAGAAATTACCTTCTTGAGGAGTAAGTCAGTGCAGCCCACACTCACCGATCTTGAAGCTGTTTCACGGATGGTTCATGCGGTTGTTCCGCCCACGCCCCAGTACTGCTGGCCGCTCCTATGTGAGCGAATCGGCACGGAGGTCTGGGTCAAGCATGAGAACCACACGCCCGTCGGAGCGTTCAAGATTAGGGGCGGACTCGTATACTTCGACCACCTCGTCAAATCTCTTCACAAGCCCATAGGTGTGATTACCGCGACTCGAGGCAATCATGGTCAGTCCATCGGCTTCGCCGCCCGTCGATACGGCATTGCTGCCACCGTGGTGGTTCCACACGGGAATAGTCGGGAAAAGAACTCGGCCATGCGAGCGCTTGGGGTGGAGT
Organism: Desulfomonile sp.; assembly: GCA_020216785.1. GTDB lineage: Bacteria > Desulfobacterota > Desulfomonilia > Desulfomonilales > Desulfomonilaceae > JAIWNO01. The sequence goes on along the minus strand of JAIWNO010000032.1, from coordinate 7,825 downwards.
TGATCGAGCACGGGGATGACTTTCAAGCGTCTCGCGACTACGCGGAGTCGATTGCGCGCGAGCGCGGGCTGCATATGCTGCCTTCATTTCATCCGCTGCTCGTTACCGGTGTCGGTACGTACTGCCTGGAGCTTTTTCATGCTGTTAAGGACATCGACGTTGCGTACGTCCCGATCGGGCTCGGGTCTGGGATTTGCGGCATGGTAGCGGCGCGGGACGCTCTCGGACTGAAGACCTCGATAGTCGGCGTGGTTTCTGCTCATGCGCCGGCGTATGCTCTTTCCTATGCCGCGCACCGGGCCGTGGAGCACCCCACGACCACGGCGCTCGCCGACGGTATTGCCTGCCGCCTGCCGGAGCCGGCGGCACTGGAAGTGATTTGGAAACGAGTCGACAAAATCGTTCAAGTCACGGATGACGAAATTGCCTCTGCCATGCGCGCGATTTTCGAGTGCACCCACAACGTGGCCGAGGGCGCGGGAGCTGCGAGTGTCGCTGCCGCAATGAAAGAAAGGGCTCTCATTGCCGGTCGCCGGATTGCCGTGGTGCTGTCGGGGGGAAATGTTGACCGGACGGTGTTTGCGGATGTCCTTTCCGGGGAGCCGAATATCTGAAATGCGAGGGAATCAGCTAATGAGGGTTGGATACTCGCTGAAACGCTTCCGGGATTTCGCGAAAGCCGGCTTGATGTTCCAGAGGCTCAAGAAGCGCGACCAATGGACGCGTGGGCAACTGGCCGAGTTTCAGTAAGAGCAGCTTTCATCCGTCGTCGCCTACGCGATGGAACACTTCCCGTTCTATCGAGAGCTTTACAAGCACGTGAAGCTCCGTCCGGACGTCCGCTTTGGCTTATCCCAATGTGGAAGGCCGAAGCGACGACATTCTCTATCTGAAGAATTCACAGGGGCATCGCGTACCGGTGCTCCCTGTCCGCGTGCGGGACGCAATTGGAGCGTTCCCTGAAATCAAGAAATACCGCGTTGTTCATGATGACCACAGGATTACCGCCACGGTCGTTCTCCGTGTGGGAAGCAACGGAGAGGAGGTCACCGTCAACCTCACAAACAATCGTAAAGCGAGACTTGAATCGCGTGGCGTCGAATGTCCGGAAATCCGTGTCCGCTATATCGACAGGATCGAGCGAGACCCGAGCACGATGGGAAAGGTCAAACTCGTGCAGTCGAATATCAGGACAAAAAATAGGTAAGTCGATGCCGGCCCACGCGGTTTCACATCAATATTAACCGCGCGGGCACGTCACTGAGACTGAGCGAGTCTTACGAGATCTGCCCGGACTTCCGAGACCTGGAACTGAGCCGGGTCGTCCAGGTATCGGGAAATGGCGTCCCACTCGGCCGGGTGCAGCGTCCCTTTCAGCAGCGGCAGTCCCACGGTCTTAAACGGGATCAGGCTGAGAAGCTTCACGTCCGCTTCACGGGCCGACTCAGCTCCGCCCTGCTCGCGGTCCAGGACCACCGCTACGGTACGGCATTCCACCCCAATGAGGTCGCGTCTGGCAATCTCGTGGCGAACCTGTTCCAGGGCGATCAGTTTGCTGTCAAATCGGGTTACGAGGTCGTCCACCAGAGCGATCCGGTCTCCGGGGCCGAGTTCTCCCTCGATGAGCGCATGTTCGCCGTAGCTTGCAATCGCCGCCCTCAGCGCCTCCACCGACCTGACGCCTTCCAGTTTGCGCGTGAACCCGGCGGGCATTCCGGCCACGAGGGCTATTCCCGCGGCAACGGGAACGCCCGCCATAGCGATGCCGACGATTCGGGTAATTTCAGGCGCTTCTTCGGCAATCATCCGGGCCATAGCCCGGCAGACCTTGTCAAAAACTTCCGGGTAGGATGCCAGCGGCCTGAGCTGAATATAGAGCGGGCTGTACAATCCTGAAATGAGCGTCCAGCCGTCCGGTTTGTCACGAAAGAATGTCCTGATCATACGCCGTTCGTACATGAGAGTGACGATAGTCCGTGCCGCATCCAACTTGTCATCGGTCCATGTCATAAGAGTTTCATCCAAGGAGAATTTGGCTCCCATCGCCTCGGCCTGTGGTTTATGCCAATGCGCTTCCAAGCCGGTATATTAGTCCACTTTGCACACAGCCGAGACCGGCAGTCTCCTTCGCTCCGTGCCGCAAGCGGAAACATGCGTTCCGGAGAACAGCCGACCCCGGCAGGAAGCATCATACTTGCTTGAACCCGCATTGGTATTACACGTATCGGTCCGGCACTGGGGATCCTCCGGCAGCAAATTCCCAATAGCATCGAGTTGTCAAGAGAAATTTCCTTGCTCGCAGTTGTCCTTGGCCGGTGCCGCGAATTTGAGCAACGATTTCGAAATAATGAGCGACTCCCCGGAGACTTGTCGCGCAGTCGGTAACTCAACAGCCGCCAATTGACTCGCGGTCCTCTGTAGAGTATCTTTTGCAAGGTCTCTCGTGACGGCGCATTTGCCTTATATTCCTCGAAGCGCTCTCGGAGCGGCCCACCAACAGGATAAACCGCGATGAGCGGCTTGAGGAGCTGGAATCTTTCATGTTGAAAGGCAAAGATGTTCTGGTCATCGGCGCCAGGGAAGGCGGGTACGGCGCTTCCATCGCGCGAGCGTTTGTACGAGCCGGAGCTACTGTCTGGGCGACTACCCTAACCCCTGAAGATTTGAAAGAGCGTGCCTTTTTCGACGGACTCGGCGCGCGTCTCGTGGAAGTACCGCTCAAGTTCGAAGCAGGTGCTCGGGAAAAGGTGGCCGCGGACTTGGCAACAATCGAGGCTTGGCTCAAAGAGCGAGGCGTGGAGAGGCTCACCGCAGTAGTTCATGCGGTAGCGGGCGGATTTGCCCGGCAGCCGGCGGTGATGAAAGCCGTCGGGGATATTCTCAAAGGAAAGCAGCAATTCTCGGATCTTGCCACGCTCGTCAAGCGTGAAGTGTATTATGTGAACGCGGGCTCATTCCCGGACACTGTGAATGGACTTGCCGGACTCATCGACGGTGAAACACACCTGGTAGCCCTCACTTATCGAGGCAGTCTGCCTTATTTTATTGCAGAGACCAAGCGTTACCTGGAGGATCTCGGTCTCCGCATGGCCCGCAATGGACGCCGGACGCTCCTTGCAGCTCTGCCGGAAGCGTGGACGCAATCGTCACAGTTTTTCACCGGGATCGAGGTCGCGGTAATGTACAATTACGTGGAAGCACTCCATGGCGCGACCGACGTGTCAGAAGAGACCGCACCTGCCTTCGCGCTGATGCGGGAAGCTGTTGGACGATTGGAAGGCTTTGACCGCGTGCTCGATGAACTGCGAGTTTTTTTTGCCGAGCGGTGGCGGGAGATCACGCCATCCGCAGACCAAGCCCAAGTATATGCGATTGTGCAAGAGCTTTACGGCAGGATGCGCAATGATGGAACGTTTCCGATCATGAGGCGAGCCGTGGAGGCCGTCTCGGATTTCGTGCGGGAGGCTTCAGCGACGATTTTGGTTCGAGACCTGATCGAAGCCGGCGCGTACGAACCTGGAGATATCCGGCAAGTGCATTACGCCAACCTGACAAGGAAGGCCACGATCAGCGCAATGCCGCGGCTCGAGCCGCGGGTTCGGGTGCCGGGACCGATACGCCGGTGGGTAACGTACGAGAAGGATGAAGTTCGCCGCACTCTGAATATGTACGGAAAAAACTTTCTTTTTCTCGACCGTGTAATCATGGAAACCGGCGAAGTGCGCGACGGAGGAATGGGATTCGGATCTTTCACCGTGCCGGGACCTGATGAGAACCCCATTATGAAAGATCACTTTGTAGGCATGCCTCTATTCGGGGGTCATCTCCAGATGGAGGCGGTTGCACAGTTCGGGACGTTCATGCTCCTCAAGTGCCTGAGCGACCAAAAGGCGGTTCCGATCCTGACGGGTACGGAATTCCCGGACCTGAACACCATGGCACCGCCCGGCGAAAAGCTGTCCATGATGGGGATTATTCGCCTCCATGAGAAACGGCTGTTGACGCTTGAGGCGTTTATCGAAAATCGTTACGCGCGTTCGAAGGGTATTATCCGCGGAATGATCTTGAGTGAGCGCCTCGTCCGAAAGATGGTGTCATCGTTCTAGAATGAGTCGCTGGACGCGGCGCGTTGCGGTGTGCCGGAAAAAATCGGCTGGTATGGGGGACCGCAATGGCTATCGGTGAACGGATGACCGCGCAGCATTGGGATGTGAGCAAGTCCGAGGGCAAGCTGGAGCAGCTGGCCGAAGTCCTCAAGGGCGCAGGCAAGCATCCGATGCTGATCCTTTGCCACAACAACCCCGACCCGGATTCGATCGGCTGTGCGGCCGGATTCAATTTCTTGCTCAAGCGCAAGTTTGGCATCCGTTCGGTTTTAGGCTATGGCGGCGCCATCACCCGCGCCGAAAACAAGGCGATGGTACACCGCCTGAGGATCCATATTAGGCGTTTCCAGCGGCTGCAGCCCGCGGCTTACTATGGGATCGCGTTGATGGACGGTCAGCCCGGCACTGGAAATACCCTCCTCAGCACCGATGTTCCGCCTCTTATCGTCATCGATCATCATCCCCTCCGCAAGTTGTCGCTGAAATCGCAATTCTGCGACGTGCGAAAGGGCTATGGTGCCACGTCTACCATTGTCACGGAATACCTTGTTGCCGCGAGATTGACGCCTTCCCGTCTCGTCGCCGCCGCGTTGCTGTACGGCATCAAGACGGACACGGCTTCGCTCGTGCGAGGTGCACAGGAAGTGGATTTTCTGGCATTTAATTATCTCTCGGGGATTGCGAACCCCCGTATGCTTGGCTGGATCGAGAAGCCGAAGCTGTCCGAAGCGTATTTCTTCGACTACCATCGAGGATTGTCCCGCACCACCATCTATCGTGACGTGGCAGTCTCGTTCCTCGGGAAGATCCACGCGGAGTCTATTGTCCCTGAGTTGGCGGACCAGCTCCTCCGTATCGACGGAGTGACCTGGTCGTTTTGTATGGGCGCGGTGGGCGATTTCATGGTCCTCTCCATGAGGTCGTCGTCGAGGAAGTATCGCGCGGGCAACGTCATCAGACAGCTTGTCGGCAGGCACGGCTTCGGCGGCGGCCACAGGGAGCTGGCTGGAGGATACGTGCCGCTCAACGGTATGGGGGATGCCGAAATCACAGACTTGGCCAACAAATTCTCCGAGCGGCTCCTCCACTTAATCGGAAAAGAGGGCTGCCACGGCAGGCCGCTGGTTGAGCAGGAAGGGGGCAACTGCTGCCCGCGCGGGCACGAGGAATGAGACGACTTTCATCTTCTTACAAAGAAAATCGAGGTCCCCCCTCTTTCGCAAATTCACATTCCGCATCCAAAGGGTGCGGAATGTGAGCCTCGGTGACCAATCCCTTCGCATCCTCATGATGGACGCGGAAGAGGCAAGAATCACGAAGGCGGCGTCCCTCGGGTCGATAATAACCCCAGAGGGCGGACAAAGTCGCCATAGCTCGCTGAGAGCTGTTTTCGGACATCTCGGTGACGTGCGTCCAACTCGTCAAAGTAGTGCGTCACAAGGGCGACAATGGACCCATCCAGCTTCGAATTCTTCGCACGGTAGCCCAATATTCGGATTACCTCAGCCCGGGGCAGGGTCGGCCTGTAAGGACGATCTTCGCTCAAGGCAACGAACATATCGGCCACCGCAAGGATCCTCGCCGCCATAGGAATGTGTTCGGCCGCCAAACAAAACGGATACCCGGAGCCGTCAAGACATTCGTGGTGACAACTGGCCCACCGGGTGATCTCATTCAACTGGTCGACCTTTCTGAGAACCTGAAAGGTATGATACGGATGGACCATTATGAGACTGATTTCCTCCGGCGTAAGAGGACCCGGCTTTTCAAGGATTTCCACCGGCACGGACAGCTTGCCTAGGTCGTGGAAATGCCCTGCTGCCCGAAGGCTTCGACAAGAATCCCCCAACCCCATTCGTTGCCCGATGGCTTCAGCAATGGCGGCAACCGCAACCGAATGCGAGGCGGTAAATCGGCTACGAAAGTCGATGACCCGGCTAAACAGGTGCTCGATCTCCGAGAGAGCTACAGTTTCACAACTATCGCTGCTGCAGCGCCATAGTCCGTCCAGAATGCTCCCTATACGATGAGAGGTCACATCGAACCAGAACGCAGGGCGGGAAGCAACCTTCTCGAAGATCTGGACGAGTTCGGGAGCAAGCATTTTCCCCGTGTTATCACGAATTCGTTTAACAATCTCCCTCCCCAAGCTCAACGGGTTGGAAACGTGACCGATACCAACGGCCACGCGGTCAGCCAAGTGCAAGAGGTGACTCGTCCGCGGGATCGGCACTTCCTGCAATGGCGCATCTCGGCAGTCCGCCCACCGCACATGGTGATGTCTCACGATCTCAGCTATGGCACCGAGAGACGGACAACCCCGGAGCAATTGATACCCGGCTGTGCAATGCGGGAGGATGTCTTCGGAGTCGAAGCGGGCGACGTCGAGTCTTTGCTTAAGACCAAACGCGCCCGCGTCATGAATCAAGGAGGCAAGAATGAGGTTCGCTCGCTCCTCCGAAGGCAGTGCCATTTCATCGGCTATAAGAGCCGCAATGACCGCTGTGGACTTGTGGTGATCCGTGAGTTGGGGATGAACAAGATCCAGGGCCTCGCCCAAGCATCCGAACAACTGATAAATGGGAACGTGAATGTCAAGTGGATCAGGAACAACCGGGGGTTGGAAACCATTTCCTCCCATATCATGGACGCCACTCCTCTTAAGCGTCCCCCCGGCGCCACCCGGTCGAAATGCCAATGCGCTTTCACCGGATTATCCGCTGTGGGCAGTCGGAATACAGAAAAAACCAGGACAGCCACGCGTCGCACACGGTTGTCCGAAGCGAAAGAAGCGAGCGACCGCCTTACAACTTCGACTGCGCATTCGTGCATAACGAACCCGGAAAACCTCTCAGGCTCACACCGAGAGACAATTGTACCGTTTCACTTCACCAGGGATTGAGACCTGCAATTTTTTGAAGTCATTGCAATGGGTGATTCCTTTGCGTCGGGGAGTGCCGGCTACAATCTGGATTTGAGGAACTCCCCGAACTGTACATCCATACGCCTGATGTGGTCCCTGACCCAGTCTCCAAGCTTAATAGCGACTCCCACGACTACACCGGTCCCCACATCCTCGGTCGCACACTTTGCCAGGAATTCCCTCACCTCTTTGACAAAGCCGTCATGGATGCTCTTGTGCGTACCATAATTGGGGTAATCGTGTTGTATCATGAGATGCTTTTCAGCCCCGAAGTGATATATGGTGTAATCAGCGAGAAATTGCAGGCTGCTCCCAACCGCTTCTTTCCCTTTTCCGTCCCACATCGCTTCGAGCAGATCGTTGAATCTTTTCAACAATTCTCTATGTTGGTCATCAATTTGCTCAACATGGACGGAATAGTACGGTGTCCATGAGATCCAGTCGGCCATGCACGATCTCCTTTCAGTCAGCACTAATCTGGAGCTATTCCATATCAATAAGCCTGTTCAGTGCCAAGGTCCTCGTCGGTTACTTTGTCTTTGAAAAGGTGGTAGCACCAAGTTTGATACACGATTACAATTGGAACGAAGACCAGTGCTACACCCAACATAATCTTCAAAGTGAGGGGACTGGAGGACGAGTTGAAAACGGTTAGGCTGTACACCGGATTTAAGCTGGATGGAAAGAGATTGGGGAAGAGCCCGACTACGCCGAACAGCGTAGCGCCGACTATAGTGAGCGAGGACGCGAACCATGCTTTCCACCACGCCCTCTTCGCAATGAAAACACGTACGGC
>JAIWNO010000031.1 GCA_020216785.1 Desulfomonile sp. | reverse complement strand
TAATAAAGCGGCCACGGTTACCAAGGGAATGAGCAAGAGCACCGGGTAGCTCAAGTAATTTCCATATAGGCTCGTCGCAAACCACGTCGCGCCAAGAAATGCGACGGCCACAACAAGCAACGCCCACCAGATTTTCCCGGCCGCATTTCCCGCTCGGTCCCCGAGAGGGGCCTCCGCCTTGATCGCCAACCATACAGAGCCGTGAACGACGAAAAGAAGAACGAACAAGATGCCTCCCAGCAGTCCGTACGGATTGAGCAAGGTGAGCAAATTGCCCTGGAAATTGCCTTCCGCGTCAATAGGTATCCCACGAAAGATGTTGGCGAAGGCAACACCCAATAACAAAGCCGGTATGAAACTACCAAAGAAAAGACACGCATCCCACAACTTGCGCCAACTCACATCATCTGCCTTGTTCCTGAATTCCATGGCAACCGCTCTTACGATCAAAGCAAAGAGCAACAACAAGAGCGGTGTGTACAAGGCGCTGAACATGACGGCATATGTGGTCGGAAACGCTGCAAAGGTGACGCCGCCGGCGGTAATCAGCCACACCTCATTTCCGTCCCAAAAAGGCCCCATTGAGTTGTACGCCACTCGCTTCTCAGTCTCATCGCGCGTTATGAACGGGACCACGGTCCCTAGTCCAAGATCAAAACCGTCAAGCATGAAATAGACTGCCCAAAGCACTCCCCACAGCAAGAACCAGACCGTTTCCAACATAGCGTTCCCCCTTGCTAAATGCTTGCCACGGAGACCGGCTCAGGGCCTTTCCGGGCGTATTTGTAAATCAGATAGAAGCAGGCAATTCCCAACAAGGAATAGACCACAATAAACGCCGTCAATGAAAGCCCCACCTGGTAGCCGGCGACCTGAGACGCGGCATCCGAGGTTTTCATCATGCCGTAAACGATCCAAGGCTGCCGCCCGATCTCTGTCACTGTCCATCCAAGTTGTGCCGCCAGGTAAGGCAGGGGGATACACCATACGAGCAACCGCAGAAGCCCCGGGCTGTTTTCCGGCGCGTTCCGTTTGATCCAGGCGATAATACTGACGATAGCAAAGAATAATCCGAGCATTACCATAAGCCTGAACGACCAAAAGGTGGCAGCGACAGGAGGCCGCTCTTCTTTCGGCCATTCCTTGAGTCCTCGATAGAGCCCGTCCTTATCACCCAAAGCCAGCCAGCTCGACAGCTTGGGAATTCCGATCAGTTCTACGGCATTGCGCTCCTTGGCCTCATCAGGGATAACGAACAGATAGAGCGGCGCACCTTTGGTGGAATCCCAGACCGCTTCCGCTGCTGCGGCCTTGGTGGGCTGGGCCTTCATCATTTCTTTGCCGTGGAAGTCCCCGATAACGATTTCCGCGATGGCGAAAATGACGGCAAACGTCGCTGCGATTCTGAAGGACCTCTTGAACAGTGAGATTTCCCGTCCTCGCAGCAAGTGGTACGCGCTGACGCCCATGACGAAGAAGCCTGAGAGGATATAGGCGCCGCTGATAACATGGAGAAACATCCACACAGCATATGGCTGGGTGACGACGGCCCAGAAATCGGCAAGTTCCGCACGGCCATTGTGGATTACGTACCCGACCGGATGCTGCATCCAGGAGTTTGCCACGAGGATCCAGTACGCGGAGATGTTTGAGGCTGCTGCGACCAGCCAGATGCAAGCTGCGTGCGCCTTGGGGGAAAGCCTTTTCCAGCCGAATATCCAGATTCCAATGAACGTGGATTCAAGGAAAAAGGCAAGAGTGGCTTCTATTGCCAGGAGAGACCCAAAAATATCCCCCACGTATTTTGAGTATCGAGACCAGTTGGTGCCGAACTGGAATTCCAGCGTGATACCGGTCACCACTCCCAGGGCGAAATTGATGACGAACAACTTGCCCCAGAATTTGACCATCCTCTTGTACTCTTCGTCGCCCGTTCTGACATATTGGGTCTCTATTATGGCCACCAAGAGAGAGAGGCCCAACGTCAACGGGACGAACAGAAAATGAAAGTAAGTCGCCACCGCAAATTGCAGGCGGGACAGCATGACCGCGTCCATACTCCCTACCCCCTTTTCGTCTTGAATCCCCTCAATCAATCCTTTTAAACATCTTTCCTTTCACATTGCAGATGGGGCACACATCCGGAGGGTTGCCCTCCGCTGTGTATCCACAGGTCGGGCACACATAGTACGGGTAGCTTTCCTGCGACGAGCCGAGGCTATCCAGCAGCTTCTGATAAAGCTCCGCATGGATTTTCTCAACTTCGTTGGCGTAGCTGAAAGTCCTCTCGGCTTCCTTGTTCCCTTCCGATTGGGCGGTTGCGATCATTTCAGGGTACATCTGCTTGAACTCGAATGTCTCACCGGTGATGGCGGCCTGGAGGTTCTCAGCTGTGCTGCCAATGCCTTTGAGCGCCCTGAGGTGGTTGTGCGCGTGAACGGTTTCAGCCTCCGCCGCAGCCCGAAAGAGCCGAGCGGCTTGGCTGTACCCCTCTTTGTCCGCCTTGGCGGCAAAGGCAAGATACTTGCGATTTGCCTGTGACTCTCCTGCAAACGCTGCCTGCAAAAACTCCTCAACTTTCGACATCTCTTCTCTTCCTCCTTGTTCGATCCCTTGAAACGGATTGCTATAAATGGAATCAGCCCAACCAGGATCAACTCTTCCCGGCACAATCAGGGCAGATTCCCGTGAATTCGACTGTGTGAGACATGACCTGGTAGCCACTGGAATGCTTCGCGGTTTCCTCAAGACTCGCCATGACTTCCATGTGGACATCATCCACTCGGCCGCACACGCTGCATCGGATGTGGTAATGGTTGACCGTGTTGCCGTCGAATCGCCTCTGCGCCCCTCCGACGCTCATCTTCCAGACCTGCCCCTGTTCCGAAAGCAGCTCAAGATTGCGATACACCGTCGCAATACTAATTCTGGGGAGCCTCTCACGAACAATTCGGTGAAGGTCCTCCGCCGTTGGATGGCACGTGAGCTTGGTCAGCTCTTCCAGTATCACTTGGCGTTGTCGGGTCATTCGGTGTGGAGGTTTCGGATTCATTAATGAGGCTCCCCAGTATCGCTATTGCGAATCATTAGCGATAAATACCCCACCCTCCCGTTGGTGTCAAGAACTTTTTTGGCCCAAAAAGAACTCTTTCTGAACGAATGTGCTGAAAAACCTTCTGCACAATTTCCCGCGCTCTTGATGATTGGGCAAGTGAGTTGCAATGTAGAGAAGATCACGAAGGCGTTATCGCGTGCGTAATCATCTTTTAACCGGTAGGCAAAAACACAAATAGTTCCTTCGATGGCCGAGGAACCACAACGAACACAAGAAGCCGGCGGAAGGGCTAACCAATGGCTCGCCAACCGGATATTGCGGTGCATCAGATTCAGGCGGCCGTCCTCCGTAAGAGGCGCGGTCCTCTGAAGATCGAGTCTCTCGAACTGGAAGGTCCGCGGGACGACGAGGTCCTGGTGCGCATCGTTGCTTCCGGCATCTGCCGCACCGACATAGACATCTGCGACACTTGGCATGTGGCTGACGGTCCCGTGGTACTGGGGCATGAGGGCGCGGGCGTTGTCGAGCAAGTCGGTAGACGCGTGAAGGGCGTCACTGCCGGGGACTATGTGGTGCTCTCTTATCACTCCTGCGGCCGATGCCCTCAGTGCCGGAGCGGTCGCCCAACGGATTGCGAGCGTTTCTACGAGGCCAATTTTGGCTTCCAACGCCTGGACGGCAGCAATGCGATGGAGCGCAGCGGTGTTCGGGGACACTTTTTCGGCCAGTCTTCATTCGCCACCCACGTACTGGCGACCAGCCGCAATCTTGTCAAGGTCCTCAGAAACCTGCCGCTCGAAATGCTGGCTCCGCTGGGTTGCGGAATACAGACCGGGGCCGGCACTGTTATGAACTCATTGGCAGTACCGAAAGGGGCAAGTATCGCGATTTTCGGTACAGGGGCGGTCGGCCTCGCCGCGGTAATGGCTGCCCACATCGTCGGAGCGAACCCGATCATCGGCGTCGACATACGACCGAAACGGCTTGAGGTAGCTCAGGAGCTGGGCGCTACCCATGTGATCGACAACCGTCGTGAAGATGTCGCGTCGCGCATCGCTGAAATCACCGGGAGCGGTGTTGATTATGTTCTGGAAATCACCGGTGATGAAGCAATGCACCGGCTCGCGATCAACGTCTTGAATCGCAGCGGCACGATTGCGTTACTCACCGGCGGGACTGGAACAGACCGTCTCTCGGATGGTCGCAAAACCGTCGGCATAATTCAGGGTGACGCGGTGCCGCAACGCTTCATCCCCAAACTGATCGAGCTGTATCGGGCGGGGAAGTTTCCTTTTGACCGCTTGGTGAAGTTCTACCCGTTCAGCGAGATCAACCATGCTATCGCGGATGCAAAGAGGGGGGACACAATCAAGCCAGTGCTGCGAATTGGCGAGGTGTGAGGCTTTGCAAGCAGAGGAGGGGCCCCGGTCTGGAGCGTCACCCATAATGCAGAAACTTGACCTGCCAGGAATCTTCATATTCATGATGCCGAATCTCGTACACTCCCCCGTCAGTCCCCTCAACTCTGAAGAACAGGTAATCCGGTTCCCGCCATGAATTCAGAACAGTCCGTACCTCGATCTCACGATCGTCCGCCAGGAACGAGATAGGCCTCTCATCTGCCCTATAACCGGCCAAGCACTGCACTGCGGTACGTTGCCAGGGATTTAATTCAGTCTGAGACATAGTTGGTTGTGACACCGGCAGATCGGTCAGCGTCTCTCGACCGGACGAGCCCTATTCCTTTCATGGTCATCACTACTTCGCGGTGCTGATTCAGCAACTCGGTAAGTGAGCGAACAAACCCCTGATCCGGTTTCGAGCGGGAGCGCTTGGCCTCGAGAACTGTGACCCTTACCGACAGAGTGTCGCCCGGCCACACGGGTTTGAGCCAACGGATTTCGTCCACGCCGGGCGAGCCCAGACCTGCCACCCGTGAAATGTAGCGGTCAACGAGGACGCGCATCGCCAAGCTCACCGTGTACCAACCACCGGCAATCAGGCCGCCGAACGCGGATTCCTTTGCCGCAACGGGATCCGTGTGAAACGGCTGAGGGTCAAAGCGATGGGCAAAAGCGACCATTTCGGCTTCATCGACTTCAATGCGACCGAATTCGTGAACGTCTCCAGTGACATAGCCCTCGAAGTATCGATCATCGGCGCCGGTTTTGAATGTCATAGCATCGATTGGGCTCCTTCAGTAACTCCGCGGCAATTCCGAAGAGGATGACCCCAGTAGAGACTCTTTCACATTTGCTTGGTACGTTTCGGTCAGCCGGTGCGGGCCGGTTCCAAAAAATCCAGTAAATCCGTGAGCTGAGCTGAAGCCAAAGCTATACAAGTGTCGGCCGCCCCGTAGTACATGAGCAGCTCATTGCCGTTTAGGATCCAACCACATGGAAACACGACGTTTCCCACATCACCATTTGTCTCATAGGGTTCTTGTGGACCGAAGACCCACTGGTCGGATCGTTTAATCACTTTGGTGGGGTCCTCACGGTCCAGAAGTGCGAGTCCAAGTCTGTATATGCAGCCTCCAGGCGTTTCTCGAACTCCGTGATAGAGTATCAGCCATCCGTGCGGAGTTTCCAACGGCGGCGGCGAGACCCCGATTTTGTTCGCGTCCCACCACGCCCCGCGCCGGGCACGAATCAAGACCCGGTGATCGCCCCAATGCTTCAGGTCCGGTGAAAAGGAAATCCAAATGTGTTTGCCGACGCCGGCGAACGCCGACACCGGCCTATGCAGCATGGCGTATCTGCCGCTGAATTTTGCCGGAAACAACGCGGCGTCTTTGTCTTCAGGAGGCATCACGGGGCCGAGACGCCTAAAATCGACAAAATCCTCTGTGATAGCCAAGGATACGAGTGGGCCTGCCTCCGAATATGCCGTATACGTTATTGCCCAGGCTCCGAGGTCTTCCAACCATGTAATTCGAGGATCCTCTATGCCCCACATCTCTTCGGGATGCGTTTCGGGTGACGGGAGAAGGGAAGGTTTGCGGTTTATTATCCACCCGTCGACACCATCGTTACTCCGAGCTACGCACAGATGAGACATCCCGGTCCTGTCTTCCACTCTGGCAACGAGGACGTATTCCTCTCCGACAAGGGTGGCGCCGGCATTAAAAACCGAGTTGACCGGGTACGGCCAGTCTTTGGCACACAATATGGGATTGTTGGGATGCCGCTGAAATAATGCAGGATTAGGAGACCCTTTCATCCTCTCACTCCTCGCTCACGCGTCTCAGAATTCAAGCGGCAATACGATCGGCATCCCAGAGTCGATGGACTCTCTCGCCAACCTATAAGCATCGTTGTATTGTCCTGCAACCACTTCCCACGAAACCACCTCCTCGAGATATTTCTTCAGGTTGTTTCCTAATTCCAACCGAAGGTTCTCGTCGCAGGCCATTCGCACCACCTGCTCTTTCAGCATAGCCTTGGTAGTGAACAAAAGACCTCCCTTGCTTTCCAGGGTCTGTGCAGTGAGTCCTTCCATTGGGGCGGTTGTGATAAATGGCTTGTTGAGAGCTATGATTCGTGCCAGGGTCCCTGACTGCGTCTCATCCACGGACGGAAGCACAATGAAATCGCAAACCGCCATTACCTTGTAGTAAATGTCCCCCCGGGGGATGAACTCAAAATAGTGGGCCAACCCCTTTTGCTCCAACACCTCCACCTGTTGGCGGTATTCCTGATAGTCCCTCAGATGATTTGGATCTCTCATAGACCCGGCCGCCAAGAGGTCCCAATCGAGGCCGGACTCTTTAAGGATAATGTCGTGGACTTCCTCCCATATCGAAGTAAGGATGTCCCACCGTTTGTTCGACTGTATCCAGCCTACAAGACCGATTATATGTTCACCGAGGTATGGGAATCGATTTAGGCCTATGTCCTCTCTCAGTTTTGGGACGTCTTCAATTCCCCAGCGTCGATCAGGGCGCACCCCGTGAGGAACAACCATGATGTTTCGAGGCGTCGCCCAGCGACGGCCCATGAAATTCCAATCCAGACGCCATTTCTGATAGTGGCACTTCAGGAGGACTATACTTGACCGCTGACACATTTGGTAGACAAAGTTGGCCTCGAATTCAGTAAGTCTTCCATGAACAGTGTGCGGCTCCACCACAGTAGGATAATCGCTGAGAGCGCTGAGAAGGCTCAAGAAGCCCTCGTTTCCATCCCCGTATCCTCGTGGATCGATGTATTCATACAGGCCGTATTCATGCTCAAGGTGGATTGCATAGGGTCGCAATTCCCTGATCTTATCCACCACAGGTACCCACCAGTCCTTGCGGGACATATCGATAATAGGAAATACTCCCTCTCCCGCCCCGTCTGTATGGCTGATGACCAGGACCTCTCTTTCCGGATTGGCCTTTTGAATGAACTCCCGAGCTTCCTCCGTGAAAGTCCCTATGCCGCAGAGTCGCGGCGGGTAACTCGAGATCATTACAATAGGTTGTGACTCACTCATATGATCTTCCTCAGAATCGTCTTGATTTCCAGCCTGGCACCTTAAACACAAACGTCCAAGATAGGAAGGGTGCTGCACAAAAAAAGCGCCGGCCTTTATCGGGTCGCTCCCGATCATGCCGGTGCTTTTTCCTATCTCAGTCCAAAGACGATTTCAACGAGAGATCAACGCGCCGTTGCGTACTTCGTGAGACCGAGCGTCGTTGTAATCTCAGGACGCTCAGGTTGAGATGCCGAGAGCCGTTGTGATCTAAACTCAGACATCCCGATCAGGGCCATAAGAAAGCAGATCACGGACTCCGCTCCCTGGTTCGCACTAATACCGCTTGAATCTATTCCATCAGCCACAGCCCCGTCGGCGAAGTCGTATAGGGCCTCATTGAGACGGTTACGGCCAAGGAACCATTCAAACGCATATTGGGCAAGAACAAGGTATTCATCCCTTCCCGTGACTTGGTATGCAGCGATATACGCTTCCACGAGGTATCCGGCATCGACGGGCTGCTGGCCAAACGTGGCCTTTTCCCCGTCTTTCGGGTACCACCCCTCGTTGCCGATCAGCTCAAAATAAACTCCATTCCATTGAGTTGCGGTCAAGAAATCGAGTGCCTCGATCGCAACGTCCAAGAAAGCCTGTTTCCCGGAATCCTGGTGAGCCCGGAATAAGGCTTCGGGAAGCTTGGCGTTCCCATAGGTTAATATGTCCTCAAACCAGTGCCAATCGGCCGTTCGGTGAGCGGTGTAATGTGCTGCAAGGTCGTCCGCAAATTTCTCGAGAAGCCATCGAAAGCGGCTGGCCCCCGCGAATCTCTGCAAGAGATGATGGAATCCGAGAATTGCGTAAGCTTTGCCTCTGGGCGATTCCATGCGTTCGAGTTGAGGTAATCCCTTCTCCATCATGTTCTGGGCCAAGTGTCTTAATCGCTGGTTCGGACCCCACTTTACGACCGTTCCGAGTCCCCATGTAACCCTCCCCAAGGTATCGTCGCTGCCTTCCTGGTCGAGGAAGCGGCGATCATAAGACATGAAATTATGAAAATGACCGGTCTGGGTCTGGGCATGTTTAAGGAAACTCATGTACGTTCGGACCGTAGGGAGAATGGTGTCGTCCTTAACCTGATTGTAATAGGTCATCAAGAGGGCTAAACCGCGGCCCACGTCGTCCGCGCTATAGCCGTGGTCTCTATCAGGTATTCCGAATGCTGCGTGTTGGAGCAGACCGACATCGTCAGACAGCGCGAGCAAGTGGTCGAGTTTAATGTCAGGCAGGGTCGCCTGCGGAAACATTCGGGCCTGCCATACTTCGCGCACTTCTCTGTGTTCTCTTTCTCTGAGTACTTCCTGAAAGAGTTCAACGTATCGTCGCCCCACCTCTCTCCACACCATCAACCGTCCGTACTCATAGGCTTTCTTACGCATTTTGTTACGGGTGGCGGGGTCTTCTATCAGGTTGAGAAGGGCCCTGGAAAGTCCTTTCGTGTCTCCGAAGTCAACCAGAATTCCGCGGCATTCGCTCAACATGTCTTCAGCGTACCAATAGGGCGTTGAGATGATCGCTTTTCCCGATCCCATAGCGTAGGCGAGGGTCCCGGAGGTAACCTGTTCTTTTGCGAGATATGGTGTGAGATAAATATCGCAAGCACAAATATATTCGATGAGCTCTTGAAGATCCACATATCGGTTGTGAAAAACCACATGGTTGCCCAGCCCCAAGTCCCTGACTTTTCGCTCCAGCGAGAGTCGATACTCCTCGCCTGAATGTCGTCGGACTTCCGGATGGGTCGCCCCAAGAACTACATAAATCACGTCAGGATGACGCTCAACAACCGCAGGCAGGGAATCCAAAGCCGTCTCTATCCCCTTGTTGGGACTGAGCAGGCCAAAGGTAAGCAGTACGGTTCTCCCTTCAACACCGAACTGATCCTTATAGAAATTGGAATCAACAAATGGAACGTCGGGCACGCCGTGATGGATGAGAACAATCTTGTTTTCAGGGACACCATAGACCGTGCGAAGGATTTCGACGCCCGCCGGACTCATTGCTACGAGTCTGTCGGAGGATTCAATCATGCGCTCAAATGATTCCCTATACTCTTTCGCGGGGTCCTTGAGTATGGTATGACAAGTAGTAACGACGGGCTTACGTAGATAACTGAGCAAGACACCGAGATACTTACCTGCTTCTCCGCCAAATATGCCGAATTCATGTTGAAGGCTTACAATCTGAGCCGACGATCCATTCAGGTATTCGGCTGCCCTTGCATAGTCGCGGATTTCGTTCTTCCTGATCTCAAAAGTGACCTCCGGCGGATAGTCGTACTCATTGGGCAAGTCCGACAGGGCCGTCACTCGGTACGGTACACCTCCTACCTCATCGGAAATGGAATCCGCCAGATCTTTCGTGAATGTCGCTATTCCGCACTTGCGAGGGACTGATGTGGCTAAATAGACTACATCCATTTTCGGG
>JAIWNO010000030.1 GCA_020216785.1 Desulfomonile sp. | reverse complement strand
TGCAACCCGGAAAACCGTGCTTTGTCCTTCATGTCTGTCCCTCCCTGTCTCGCCGGTACGCGCCTATCGCTCTCGAGAGTATGATTGTTCCTCTTTCACGAATTGCGCGCACAGGAAGCCTACGCCTACTCTTGGTTTCGCGTAACCGGATGTTCATCACATCCGTCCTTGTCAAGTCCTATGCCTGTCGAAATAGCCATTAGCCCGGTCTGAGACAAGCGTAATCAAGAAACCTCCTTGGACATCAGGTAATCGGCCCGTTGATAAGCCCCGATTCGGAAGCCCAAATCTCACCACGGAGGACGCTCGCGTGAATGAGCCGGCTGGAGTTGGACGAATTAAGCGGTTGCCAAAAATAATGACCGACTGTCCGAGGGAAACGCGGCCGGAAGAGACCGCCGTTATTCCAGTGAAAAGCCTGCCCTGACTTGAACAGGAGCGGAAACCCAGTAAAAACAACCGGATTCCTGCTTCCGCAGGAATGACGAGGTTCGGCGTGTGAATCGGACGAAAACTTCGGCAGCTGCTGTAATCCTGTCAGACCACCGTGAGGAGTTGGGCGGCCCGAAAACTTTTCTATAGAGAAGGGACTTGACATGGTCGATTTCGCGCACAATACGGACTTCAGAAGAGTTTTCACTGAGCAGTCAAGGGATTGCTTTGTTGCCCGCTGGGTGAACCCGGGCAGAGTCGCCGCACTGGGAGAAGAGCCACTCTCGTCCGGCGGGATAAGATCAGTGCTGAGGTTATTGAATCATGGTTCATGGAGTCATCATGGCAGGTGGAAGTGGAACCCGATTCTGGCCTCACAGTAGGAGGAATCGACCGAAGCAGCTTCTCAATATTTCGGGCCAGAAAACCATGATCCAGGCCACGGTGGATAGAATAGCTCCGCTCATTCCGCATGAGCGGATCGTGGTTATTGCCGGCGCATCCTACATAGACGAATTGAAGAATCAGTTGCCGGAATTGAGCGAGGATCAGGTGTTGGCCGAGCCAGTGGGGAGGAACACAGCCCCTTGTATTGCTCTTGCGGCCTATAAGCTCAGGAATAGAGACCCTGATGCGATAATGGCCGTGCTCCCTGCCGACCATGTGGTCGGAAAGGAAAGGGAATTCCTGGAGGCCCTGAAGGTAGCCGTTGATACTGTCTTGACTCATGGTGAGCACCTGCTCACGTTCGGCATAGTGCCCAATCGTCCGGAGACGGGGTACGGGTACATCAGGGTTGGTGAGCCGCTATCGGGAAGCGGCCCTAAAACCGTATACAAAGTTTCGCAATTTGTCGAAAAGCCGGATCTTCCGACTGCCGAATCCTACCTTGCCTCCGGAGAGTATATGTGGAACAGCGGCATGTTCGTTTGGAAGGCTGCTGACATCATAACTTCTCTTGACAGGCATCTTCCCGACCTGAGCTGCGCGATACGGGAGATTTCAAGCTTTCTTGGTACAGCCGAAGAGGCCGAAGCCATCAAACGAGCTTATGATGGTATTGAGCCAATATCTATTGACAATGGCGTCATGGAAAAGGCGGACAACGTGCTTTGTCTTCCGATCGATGTAGACTGGAATGACGTCGGATGCTGGGCTTCCCTGGAATGCGTGTGGGATTCTGACGGTGGCGGCAACACCATTAGAGGTCAGGTTGTTTCGCTTCAGAGCAGGGATTGCATTGTGAGCTCTCCACACAAGCTGGCAACGCTGATAGGAGTCAAGAACCTGATTGTCGTTGATACGCCCGACGCTCTCATGATTTGCAGGAAGGACCGAGCCCAGGACGTTAAAAAGCTACAGGAAATCCTCAAGGATCGCGGTTACGAGCATTTATTGTAACATACTATAGGCGGGAGGTTTCGGTATGCGTATCGCAATGCTTTCGCCCATTGCCTGGCGAACTCCTCCAAGACACTACGGGCCGTGGGAAAGAGTCGTATCGCTTCTCACCGAGGGCTTGGTAAAAAGAGGAGTGGCAGTAACCCTTTTTGCAACGGCGGATTCTCAAACGTCCGGCACATTACACTCGGTTGTGCCGAGGCCCTATGAGGAGGACAAGACACTGGATCCTAAGGTCTGGGAGTGTCTTCATATTAGCGAGCTGTTCGAAATGGCGGATGATTTTGATCTTATCCACAATCACTTCGATTTCCTTCCGCTCACTTATTCGGGTCTGACAACGACACCCATGCTCACCACCATTCACGGATTCTCTTCTCGGAAAATCCTCCCTGTGTACAAGAAATACAATGGCAAGGTCTATTACGTTTCCATAAGTAACGCAGATCGTGCAGCGGAACTTACATACATGGCCACCGTGTATCATGGGATCGATCTTGAATCATTCACGTTCAATGATCGTGGTGGAGATAAGCTCTTGTTTTTCGGTCGAATTCATCCTGACAAAGGGACCCGCGAAGCTATTGAAATAGCAATACAGGCCGAAAGAGATCTTGTCATTGCCGGAGTCATACAAGACAAGGAATATTTTCGCTCCGAGATCGAGCCTCGCCTGGACGGCAAACGAGTCAAGTACATAGGCAGCGTTGGACCGGACAAACGAGACGAGCTTCTTGGAAGCGGACTCGCACTGCTGCACCCCATAAACTTTGATGAGCCCTTCGGCTTGTCGGTAGTTGAAGCCAACGCGTGCGGTACGCCGGTAATAGCTTTTCCGAGAGGATCCATGCCGGAAATCATCCATCATGGAGTCAATGGCTTTCTTGTACAGGACGTGCCGGCAGCGGTGCGGGCGGTGGAACAAATCAGCGAGATATCGCGTAGTGACTGTAGGAAGGCAGCTGAGACTCGGTTTTCCAGCGATCGCATGGTAGACGAATATCTGGTGCTCTATCACCAAATCCTAAACGAAAGGAAAAGAGAAGATCATCGGCCATGGGGCTACTATGAAGTTCTGTCCGACCTGCCTAACCATAAAGTAAAACGAATAGTTGTCT
Organism: Desulfomonile sp.; assembly: GCA_020216785.1. Lineage (GTDB taxonomy): Bacteria > Desulfobacterota > Desulfomonilia > Desulfomonilales > Desulfomonilaceae > JAIWNO01. Next base: position 7,049 of record JAIWNO010000030.1, on the reverse strand, counting down.
TCCCCGGAAAGCGGCTCAGTCTGCAACGCCACAAGAGACGAGCAGAGCACTGGACGGTTATCAGCGGCAAGCCTCTCGTCATTCGGGATAACGAAGAGATACGATTAAGACCGGGCGATTCCGTCGAAATACCCAAAGGAGCCAAGCATCGCATTTCAAATCCTGGTAATGAGTCGGTGGTGTTCATAGAAGTGCAGACAGGGGACTATTTTGGCGAAGATGACATAGAGCGTCTTGAAGACGATTATGGAAGGGCAGGAACCAATGAGACTGAAATCAAGGAATTGGCCGGTGCGCCGGTACGATGGAAATCCGATACTGAGCAAAGAGGACGTTCCCTACGCTGTTGAAACCGTGCACAACGCCGGTGCAATCAAGACGCAGACCGACTATATTCTAGTTTTTCGCTCGCATCTGAGGAATGGGCGCTCAATCCTTGGGTTGGCCCGCAGCGAGGATGGGTTTCGGTTCAGTGTTGATCCCCAGCCCTTCATGGTTCCATCAACACAGGGCTCCTTTGCCGAATATGAAGAGTACGGTATTGAAGACCCTCGCATCTGCCGGATCGGGGACGAGTTCTTTATCACCTACAGCGTATATTCCAGGCACGGGGTGCGGATAGGACTTGCCAAGACCTGTGATTTCAAATCGGTCGAGCGTGTCGCTCTTATCACACAAGCTGATTACCGCAATGTGGTCCTTTTTCCAAAGAAGTTCGGCGGTCGATTTGCGCGACTTGACAGGCCGCATACTGAAATCGCACCGTGGTCGATCTGGATTTCCTACTCTCCCGACTTGATTCATTGGGGTGACTCCCGTGTGGTCATGAAGCCGGCTCCTTACCATTGGGATGAGGTGAAGATCGGCCCCGGGGCTACACCAATCGAGACGGAAAAGGGGTGGCTGAGTATCTACCACGGTGTCTTCAGGACCATGGACGGCGCGATATACAGACTGGGATGCGTCCTGCACGATAATCATTATCCGGAGAAGGTCATCGGAATTGCCGACGATTGGATACTTCAGCCTGAAGACCCGTGGGAGGTCACCGGTTACGTGCACAATGTCGTTTTCACCTGTGGGGCTATCCCTGAAAACGACGGCACCGTAAAAATATACTGGGGCGGCGCCGACACGGTAATGTGCGTGGGCACGGCTGAAATAGAGACTCTTTGTGCACTCTGTCTGAACTCCTCAAGGGCCCCGTAGTCTCCTCCAGTCATAAAAGCGCTTGGCCGGCGCAATCAAAGCATTGAGGCCCCACTTCCCGGAGATGCTTCGTTGAAAGGGCAGTGGCATGAGCTTAATCTCTGCACCCTACATCCGGATGGTAAGGGAGAGGGCTCCTGGTGGCGTCGGAACCTATCCGCTCGTCATCTCTGCAAGCAGCTGCTTTCGCACCTTTCCCAGCGAGGTCCGGGGGAATTCTTTCGCGAACGTTACTTTTTTCGGCCACTTGTATCGGGCAAGTCGTCCGCTGCAGAATGCGATGACTTCTTCGTCAATGAGAGTGGAGCCGGCCTTCCGAATTACGTAGGCGTGACCGACTTCACCCCAGGTTTCGTCCGGTATACCCACGATCGCAATATCTTCGATTTCGGGATGCTCACGGAGCACGCGCTCAACCTCGGCCGGATAAACATTTTCACCCCCTGAGATATACATGTCCCTCACCCGGTCAACTAGGTAATAGTAGCCTTCGTCGTCCATCCGAGCCAAGTCTCCCGTGTGGAGCCAGCCGTTTCTGATCGTCTCCTCCGTATTTGCAGGATCCTGCCAATATTCGTTCATCATAATCGACCCGCGGGCGACGATCTCGCCGATTTCTCCAGGCTTGACCGGGCGGCCGGATCGATCGACGATGTCTACTTCGGCATGGAATACAGGTCGCCCGGCTGTGCCGGGCTTCCGAAAAGAATCCTCCTCCGAGGCCCACAGCAGAATCGAGGTCTCCGTCTGGCCCATGATCTGCCTGAACGCGAGGCCGGCCTCTCGGCATTGGGCGATAAGCTCCGGAGAGATCTTTTCCCCGCCGCCGGCACAAACTTTCAAGGACGACAGATCCCCGCGTTTCTCCCGGTCCACCTTGAGAAGACCCTTATAGACTGTGGGAACGCCGAGAAACTTCGTGACTCGATATCGTTCGACATCGCGATAGAATTTAACAGGATCAAATCTCGGATGAATGACCATTGTGGCGCCCTTGTAAAGGCTGGGCGAAGTCTGAATGAAGAGCCCTCCGGAATGAAACAGAGGCAAAATAACAAGCATAATGTCGTCCGAGTCCATCTGGAAGAAAATATCCGCATTCAGGCAATTGAAAAAAGTCTTCCTGAAGGAAAGCACCGCTCCTTTCGGCTGCCCGGTCGTCCCTGAAGTGTACATAATCACTTGCGGCTCTTCCGGGTTTGCAGGAGCGAGGGATTGTGTCAGAAACGGCTCCTGTCCGTCGAAAGCTTCCGTTTCGGAGCGGAAGTCGAATATGGCCGCGGAGCTGGCGCTCGGCCCCACGGAAGCAAGCAGCAAAGGCGCGCGGTTAGCGGCGAGATTGAGGGCTTCCACGTTCGATGCGGTTTCGTTTCCGAACACAAAAAGCCTGGGACGCGAGTTCTTCAGGAAGTAATCAAGCTCCAGCGCTGTCACTCGATGGTTGAGGGGCACAAAGATCGCGCCGAGTTTTGCACAAGCCAGGTACAGGTCTATGAATTCCGGGCAGTTGGCCAGCATGGTTGCTACGCGGTCGCCTTTTTCAATGCCGAGAGATTGGAGCCAACGTCCGGTTCTGTTGGCTCGCCGGTGCAGGTCCAGGTAACTGATTCGATTATCTTCAAAGATGATGGCGGTCTTGTGCGGCTCAAGGTCGCTCCATCGCTGCACCCACCACGCAATGTTCATGGATTTGATCATGTACAGCCATCCGCGTAATTCAGGAATTGTCAACTCACAATTTCGATGAACTTTGTCTTCTTCATCTCCCTTGGTATAGTGCCCTGGGGGACCCACTCGAATCGGGGCGCGACCCTGACATGTTCTTTAAAATGAGCAAGCATCCTTCGCTCCAGGGCGGGAAGGTCACCTTCCTCTACCTCTTGGCCGAATTCGAGCTTGATTCTGAGCGGAGGTTTGACCAGAGGTCCCGGGCGATCGAGCAGGATCCGAAATATGCCTGTGACCTGAGGCGCGAACTTGAGAAGCGCGGACTGGATCGCCCCCGGGTACACGTTCACGCCTTTGACGATCAACATATCGTCAGCGCGGCCGACGATCTTGAAGCGAATTCCTGGCATGCCGCATGAGCACGGCTTTGTATAGAGCCGGAGCATATCTCCGAGGGCATATCGCATGAACGGACCGCCCTCCCAGTCCAGGAACGTGAATACCATCTCACCGACCGCGCCGTCTGTCATTTCGATGCGCTGTTTAGTATTTGGGTCTACAAGCTCCAGGAGGCAATGATCTTCCGAAACGAAATGCATGCCGCTGAATTGATCAGGGGGCTCGTCGCAGCTGATGCCATGAAATGCGTGACCGCCGCCTGTATGATCGAAAACCTTTGCTCCAAAACCATTTGCGAGCATCTTTCTCACTTCCGGATTGCCTCCCCCCGGCTCACCCGCACAGAAGAACCATTTGAGCCCAAGGTCCTTTGCCGGTTTGCCGACAAGCTCGAGGCACTTTTCTATCAGGTGTTGACCGAAAGATGGTGTTGCGATCATGGCAGAAGGCGAAGTGAGCCGAATGAAATCCAGCACCCTTTGTGTGCCCCCTTCAATGCCGACCGGCACGACACACGCCCCCATATGCATGATCCCCTGCGACAGGGGAAGACCGCCTGTAAACATACTGAGAGAAAGAGCCTGAAGCATTACGTCGCCGGGCCGAACGCCCGCTCGCCAGTATTTCCGGGCGTGCATTTCGTTCACAACATCCACATCGTGCTGCGTCAATGTATAAAGCGTAGGAGTGCCCGTCGTCCCGGAGGTGGAATTTATGCGAACAATCTTTTCTCGTGGAGCGCAAGCCATGAGGGCATAAGGATTTCCGTACCGCTCGATGGACTCTTCCTGCGCCCTCCGATGTTCATCCTTGGTCATTACCGGGATCAGAGCAAAGTCCTCGAAAGTCTTGATGTCCTCCGGCCTTGCTCCGATCTCTTCAAACTTCTGCTTGTAGTACGAGGAATTGTTGTAGTTGTAAGCAACCTGCCTCTTGAGTCGATCCAGTTGCAAAAGCCTCATCTGTTCTTGAGGCATGGTTTCGATCGCTTCGTTCCAAAGCTTTCTTTCACGATAATACGACATGGAGATTATCCTTCCGTCGTGTCGCAAGAGTGAATAGTTGCACTTCCTTCACAAATGCTCACATATCTCAAAAAGAATTCCCTGGGTGGATTCAGGCTCGAAAAAGGCAACTTGGCCATGGCTTCCTTTACGTGGGAAGCCGTCCATCAGCTTGACGCCTTTGTCCTCATAATTCTTTGCCGAGTCCTCGACATTGTTTACGACAATGGAAATATGATTGATTCCCGTCCGAGACCCCATCACCTCTCGCCCCAATCCCCCTTCTTGCGTGGTATACTCAATCAGCTCTATATCCACATTTTGCATTTTGATTTGAGCTATCTTGAGCCCCACATCATACATTTCCTTTAAAGCGACGGGTCTTACGCCAAAGAGCTGCTCGAACAGCCAAATGGACACATCCATATTATCAACAATGATGCCGATATGATCGATGCAGGGTCCGGTCACGGCCTTTCTCCTCTTTTTCGGCGTGTAGCTTCGAAATCCACAGTAAGGCTCACCGGATCGATGACGACGCCGTAGTCGTCTCTCGCCTTTTCTATGGACACCAGCTCGTTCGTCACATCTTCAAGAACCTTTTCGATGGGCCGCTCAAACGGATGGCCGTATCCGCCGCCGCCGCCGGCAACTTGTCTGAAGACCGTGCCCTTAGGAATGTTTCGGATGATTTCTTTGGATTTGGCTCTTCTCACAACGCCGTCAGGATACTGTAATTCCGCGCTGTTGAGCGCTCCTTCCTTACCGCCGAAGAAACCGAATGCCCTGGCCTCTTCGTCGATTCCATCCCCAAAAGCTATGCCGGTGACGTTATTGCCGTGGATCACAAATTCCGTCTCTACCCCCAGCCCTCCCCGCCATCTGCCCGCGCCCGCAGAATCAGGCAGATACTCATGCTTTATGAGGAAGTGAGGATCATGCAGTTCGAACATCTCATAATCCTGAGCCAGGATGCCGCCTGCACAGTTAATCAGGCCGATATGATCGTAACCATCAGCCTCCCACGTCCCACCAGAGCCACCCTTGAGCGCGAGGAAGAGAATGTCCACATACGGTCTGTTTTTCCTCGGATCGGTCCCGGTGATTGTGAATCCGAGGAAACGGTTCCATCCCGCCGTAACCTTTTTGGGGAGCGCCTGAGCCATCGCACGAAAAATCGCGTCTGAGTTCGGACCGGTAATGCTGTTGCCGAAAGTCGTCGCTGCCGGGAAACGGGCATTAAGAAACGAGCCTTCAGGATTAATAATGTGGATAGGTCGCGTAATACCGTCATTGTGAGGGATATCGGGGTTGACGAGCATGAGAAAGGTAAGAAGCACTGCAGATGCCGTCGCGCCATATGGCGCATTGACGAAGCCTTCGGTCTGCGGCGAAGATCCGGAGAAGTCAAACGTGATCTCATCTCCGCGAACGATTACGTTCAGGTTGATTTTCATCCGTGATCCATCATGTATACCATCGTAAAAGACAAAGCTCTCGCCATGATACGTGCCATCCGGGATGTCTCTGATCTCGTTGCGAACCATCTTTTCCGTGACATCGAACAGATACTCCACATGTCTTTGAAATCTTTCGAAGCCGTGTTTTTCCAAGAGGGCTTTTATCCCTCTTTCTCCGACCACACAGCCGCCCATCTCGGCTTTGATGTCTTTCTCAACGATGTCGAAGCGAATATTGGCAAAGATGAGGTTCCACACGTCTTTTCTCAGTTTGCCGGCTTCCACGATTTTCACTGGAGTGATTCGCAGCGCCTCCTGCCAGACCTCTCTCGCCTCAGGATTATAACCGCCGGCCACCGCACCGCCTATGTCCGCCTGGTGGCCTTTGCAGGCCGCCCATGCGACCAGGGTTTTGTCGTGAAAGATGGGTTTGAAGACGGCCACGTCGGCATTTTGATTGCCGCCGGTGAAAACATCGTTGTGCAAAATCACATCACCGGGATGGATGTCATCTCCGAAGTAATCAATTATATATTTACATACAGGTTGAATCGCAAAGGCGAGTATGGGTATATACTCGGTCTGTTCGAGCATTCGACCTTGGCAATCGTAAAGACCGGTAACAAAATCCCGAGCCTCGTTCAAAATTGGAGACCGCGTGGTTCTCAGAAGTGTGAGCCCCATCTCTTCGGTGATCGACTTAAATCTTCTTTGAAGAACCGAGGCGAGGATCGGATCGATGCTGCGGCTCATGTTCCACACCTACACCAGGGTTAACAGATAGCTTCCGTACGCGTCACATTCCACCTCATATTCCGGTGGTACGAAAATAGTGGTATTTGCTTTCTCGATAATTGTAGGGCCTTTCCTTCCTTGTCCGTATCCCATAATGTCTCCATTATAAACAGGAATCTCTTTGAAATCCCTGTACGATGGAATGAAAACCGGCCTCGTCCCCTTTAGGCAATCGTCGGGGTCTTTTCCTTTGTATACCTCTCTCTTGAGCACGGGTTTTTCGGTCACTCCAATAGCGGTGAACCTCAAGTTCACGAGTTCCACTTCCGCTCCTTCTTCGCGTAACGAATAACCATAGAGACGGTCGTGCCGAATGTGAAATGATTCTCTCATCGCTCCATCGTTGAACGCCTTCAGGTCTTCCATTGTCACCGGAACGTTGACCTCGTGGTATTGCCGCACGTATCTCAAATCCAAGGAATAGCGATATACTCTTCTTTCAGCCGGGATGCCCTCCAAAGACAGGATGCGATCCCCTTCGCTCCGCATTTCGTCGATCAAAGAGAGAAACCTC
>JAIWNO010000042.1 GCA_020216785.1 Desulfomonile sp. | reverse complement strand
GGTGGCGAGAACATCTTTCTCAAAGGAGTCGCGCATCGCTTCCGCGCGGAGCTGCTCAGAATGCAGAGCGGGCCTGCCCGTAAGGTCGCGGACGCGATAGGTGAATCGGTACAATGGCTCGAACAATCGGGCAGTCAGGCGGAGCTTTCCAAATCGCGGCTCCTCATGGCTCGACATTATCTCGCTCTCGGTCAAGAGGAAAAGGCCAAGGAACTGGTTCTCATAGCGCGCGACGCGCTCGCGTCGCTCAACGAGGCACTGGTTCCAGACGATTTACGCGCTCTCGTCAAAGATCGTCCAGCCGGCGAGACGCTCCTGAAAGAAATCCTCAAACTCGGCCAGGAAGTGGTTACCATCCGCGACAACAAAGACCTGGTGCACCACATCATTTCCACGGTGAACCGGATCGCGGGCGCGGAGCGCGGGGCGATCTTCCTGTACCAGGAAAATTCCGGCGCACCGGGCTTGGTACTGCGCGCGTCGAAAAACCTCACCGTCGATCAGATTGAGCACCCGGATTTTGCGTCATCCATGAAGATGATCGAAGAAGTCGCGCGAGCGGGCAAGGGGCGAATCCTCGGCATGAGCTCAAAGCGCACGAGCGACTCTGCAGGGGTGATCCGCTCGCGGATTTGTGTACCGATGATCCTCCATGACAAGACGGTCGGAGTGCTGTACCATGACAACCGATTGCTCAGCAGCGCGTTCAAGGAGTCCGACCTGGAGCTACTCTCCTACTTCGCTGCCCTGGCAGCCTTTGCGCTGGACAACGCCAGAGCGTACGACGAAGTCAACCGCCTTAATATCAAGCTGAGCGAGGAGAACCTTTATTATAAGGAACAACATCTGCAGAACCTCCACTTTGAGGACATCGTCGGTGAAAGCCCGGCGATAAAGCGGGTGCTGGCGCAGGTGAATCAGGTTACCGGCACTGACGCGACGGTGATGATCATCGGCGAAACAGGGGTTGGGAAGGAACTCGTCGCGCGGGCGACACATCGCCACAGCCCGCGCTGCGACAAGCCGTTCATCAGGGTGCATTGCAGCGCGCTGCCGGAAACCCTGATCCCAAGCGAACTTTTCGGTCACGAGAAGGGCGCGTTCACCGGCGCAACCCGCCAACGGATCGGCCGTTTCGAGCTTGCCGATGGCGGGACCCTCTTTCTCGACGAGATCGGTGACCTGAGTCTCGAGATTCAGGTGAGGCTCCTGAGAGTGCTCCAGACGCGGGAGTTCGAGCGGGTCGGCGGCAGCGAGACGCTCAAGTCTGATTTTCGGCTCATTGTGGCGACGAATAGGGATTTGGAGAAAGAAGTGAAGGCGGGCCGCTTCCGCACAGACCTTTATTATCGGCTTGCAGTTTTCCCGATTTACGTGCCGCCCCTCCGTGAGCGCAGAGATGACATACCGCTTCTCGCGTACTATTTCCTCGGCATCTATGCGAAGAAGATGGGGAAGAACCTCACCAAGATCCCCAATTCAGAAATGGACAAGCTCCTCACCTATCATTGGCCCGGTAATGTGCGGGAACTCGAGAACGTGATCGAGCGCGGCACCATATTGAGCAATGGTCCGTTCTTTCGGGTCCCGGAGCTGGGCGCGGAACTCCCTGAAGCCTCGCCGGAAGTCCACGCGGTGACTCTGATTGAGAACGAGCGCAAGCACATTTTGTGGGCGCTGGAAAAAACCGGCTGGAAGGTAAGAGGGAAGGGCGGCGCGGCAGAGCTGCTCGGTTTACCCGCGTCCACCCTCGCGTTCCGCATGAAGAAAGCCGGTATCGAGCGGCCAAAGAAGTTGGCCGACCGGTGAAGAAGGCACGCCACTCTTCAGAAACCATTTTCGGCCATCCGAGGGGTCTGTTCGTTCTGTTCTTCACCGAAATGTGGGGGTGCTTCTCCTTGTCTCTGCCCGGATTAGGGCGCACACGCGGAGCAGGCCCCGGACTCGACCCGAAGTACGCCGCGTGCCGCTGCCAACTTGCTGGCAGTGTATTTCGGGACGCACTGCTGGACAAGCCGGCAGCACCGCCACGTGCAGCACTCGTCAGTAGGGGCGACCGGCCGGTCGCCCCTATGTCATGCGTTACGCGTAGAACTTCTTTCCGAACAACTTCTCGCTGAGGCCTGTCAGATCGGCCCATTTCATGGGGCCGCCTTTGTCCGCGGGAAAACCGACGCCCCAAATCATGCCGATGTCCACCATTCGCGGGTCGGTGACGATTCCCCGGTCAAGGAGATCCTTGCCGACGGTGACCATCTTGGCGAGCACCTCGGTCTGCATTTCTTCCGCGGTCAGCGGGCGAGGCGGCTTCTTGTCGATGAGCGGCAGCACATCCGGATCGACGCTCCCGTCCTTCAAGAAGAAACCTTTGCCCGACTTCTTTAGCCCCAGCCGACCCGATTCGACGACGTTCTTGAGTGTCATCTGCGTCTGGCCGCGGCCGCGGGTGACGTTGTAAGACACGTCAATGCCCACCTCGTCCGTGAGTCTGATCGGACCCACCGGCATGCCGAAATCGGTGAACGCCTTGTCCACAGCTTCGATGGAGTTGCCGGATTCGATGAATTCCAGGGCGCTGTCGATGTATGGAAAGATTGCAGCGTTCACGACGAAGCCAGGATTGTCTTTGCAGACAATGGGACGCTTGCGGATCGCGGCGGAAAACGCGAGCAGGTTGTCCACAGTTTCTCGGCTGGTTTTCTTGCCTTGAATGACCTCGACGAGCTGCATCATCCACACCGGCGAGAAGAAGTGGAGTCCGCCAAAGCGCTCAGGATGGGTGACGAACGGCGCCATGGAATCCATGGGTATAGACGAGGTGTTGGTTGCGATGATGCAATCGTCTCTCACCCTTTGGCACAATTCCTTGTAAACCTGCTCCTTGACCTTGATGTCCTCAAAGACCGCCTCGATAACCAGGTCAACATCCTTGAAATCGGCGGAATAATCCGCTGTGGTGGTAAGGCGAGCCATCAAGTCGTCCACCGGCTCCTTGAGCTTCTTCTTTTCCGCCATGCCGTCGAGAATTTTGCGCACAAACGCGGAGCCCGGCTCCAGCCCGGCCTCAATGTCCTTTGCGACCACAGCGATCTTGGTGTTGCGCAAAATGTCGATCACGATGCCACGGCCCATAGTCCCGAATCCCAGCACGGCTACCTTCGCGAAAGTTTTGGGTGTGAAACCGGGCGTGATCATGGACAGCGGCTTATCGCTCATGGTCTTGAGGAAGAAGGTGTGGATGCCGCCTTTCGCCTGATTGGACAGGACCGCTTCAACGAAATTGTCCTTTTCGATGACCAGACCCTCGTCCAAGGAGACCTTCAGGCCGTCCCGAATCGCCTTGATCGCCAGCATGGGGCCGGGGATCTCGCGGCCGCGCGTGACTTTGAGCACTTCCTGTCGGGCCATTTCAGCGACTTGGTCGATTGCGGAGAAGTCATGCACCGGTCGGTTGAGTTTCTCGGATCCAGAGGCCACTCCGCGCAGGAACGCGACCGCTTCGGTGAGCAGGTCTTTGTCACCAGGAACCACTTTGTCCACGATACCCATTTCGAGGGCTTTGGTTGCGGGCATCACGGTACCCTTCAGAATAAGTTCTATCGCCGGGTAGCCGATGAGCCGCGGTAGTCGTTGTGTCCCGCCGCCGCCGGGAAAAATCCCCAGGTTGCACTCGGGCAATCCCACGAGCGTGCCCTTCGAGTCTTTCGCCACGCGGGCTGTGCACGCGAGGGCGAACTCCAAGCCTCCGCCGAGGCAGTGACCGTCGATCGCCGCAACAGTCGGGAAAGGCAACGCGCTGAGCCGATTGAATTTCGAGTGGAACTTCTCAAGAGCTTTCTCAGTCTGTTCCCGGTCGGTCATCATGTTGAGCATCTTTAGGTTGGCGCCCGCGTGGAAGTTCCCGGCCTTGGCAGAAATGAAAACTGCTCCGATGAGGTCCGACGTTGCTTCCAGCGTGTCGAGGAGTCGTATGAAGCTCTCAACTGCTTCTTCGGTCCAGGTGTTCACGGGCTCGCCCGGCACGTCGATCGTGACGACACCGATGCCCCCGTCCTTTTCCAGTCGAAAAATTTCGTCGTGATGCATGTGCAACCCCTGTCTGGTCTGTTTCTTATGTTGGTCGTTTGCGAAGAAACGGTTTCGGTGGGCAGCCGGCACGCCTCTGAAGCGAAGTCAGGCCTGCCGTCCATAGCGGAGGAGGCGTGCCGGTTGCCTCTTACTTCAATTGCGCATCGACACTAGCCGTTTTCAAAAAGGTTCATGAACACGGGCGGATTGGCGATCCCCACCTTTCCATGCAGAGCCTGAACAAATTGCCTGCCCTCCCGGGTGATGTGTGTGACGGATTCCAGGTTCAGCAACACCGTGCGTCCGCTGTTCAGGTGGCGGTCGCACACGCGCTTGAGCACGGGGACCGTGCCCTGGTCGAGCACTCCACCCACGTCGATGGTAATGGTGTTCCTGTCCAGGAGATGTTCCTTGATGTGTATCATATGCCAAACCTGTAGACAAAAGGCAAAGCAATTCCCGTGCCTGAAAGCGCATCGATGTAGTCACCTTGAATTACAGCCTCTTTGAGGTGAGCGCGAGACGGGGATTTTGATGTTGCGCAACATATTGTGCACAGGGTACATCATATGGCTGCTGAGGTCGGTTGCCCGACAGCTCTTTTTTTGCGAGCACCCCGTAATTTAAGCCTTTTCTTTTGGCGCCTTTTTCGGCACACTCTTTGCTTGATCCAATGGCGGGTAGGCTTGACCGGCTTCCCGTCTGGATTGCGGCTGTAGAAAGCGTATTTGTTCACCGCGGACATCGTAAAGGGAGTGGATGGGGCCGTTTCGCGCCGGCCATGATGCTCGATGAGTTCTGTGACTCAGCATTTCCACCCAACGGTGCAAGGCGAGGTCTCCTCGCTGGAAAAGGGCGAGTTCGCACAGTAGGTTGATGCCATGGACATGAAGCGGGACTACTACGAGGACATCCAGTTGATAAGGACCAAAACCGTGCTCGTCGGCACGATCCTGCTGCTGGGTGCGCTCGTGGCAGTACCGTTCCTCGTGGGCGGTTACACGCTGTACGTGATCTCGCTGATTGCGATCCATGCCGTTGTGGCGATCGGACTCAATATCCTCGTGGGATATACAGGACAAATTTCCCTGGGCCACGCGGGCTTTTTTGCGATCGGCGCGTACACGTGCGTACTGCTGATGGTCAAGGCCGGCGTCCCCTTTATCGTAGCATTGCCCGCTGCGGGTTTTGTATCCGCGGGGTTCGGGTTCCTTGTCGGTTTGCCGTCGCTGCGGCTGGAAGGACCGTATCTCGCCATAGCCACGCTCGGTTTCGGCATGGCCGTGACGCAGATCATCAGCCATTGGGACTTCTCCGGCGGGCACATGGGGCTCGAAGCGCCGAAAATGACGATCGGCCCGTTTGTCGCCGATACCGGTGAGGAGCGCTACGCGGTAATCATGGCCGTGACCGTGGTGCTCACCGTGGCCGCGGTCAACCTCATGAAGACGCGGGTGGGCAGAGCGTTCGTTGCGATCCGAGACAGCGAGATTGCCGCGGCTGCAATGGGAATCAGCGTGAGCTGGTTCAAGACGCTGTCGTTCGCTGTCAGCGCGTTCTATACAGGCATCGCGGGCGCATTGATGGCTTTCGCGCTCGAGCACATCAGCGCGGGGACGTTCAATCTGATCCTGTCGATTACATTTCTGGCGATGGTTATTGTAGGCGGACTCGGGTCGATCGCGGGATCGATCCTCGGCGCGGCGCTGCTCACATACCTCCAGGTCAAGCTGGGAGTGATTCAGGAATGGCCGGTGCTCGGGCCCGCTCTCGTTGACGTGTCCAAATGGTTTTTCTCGGTGGAGGGGCTGCCGAACATTCAGAGCATCGTTTTCGGCGCGATCATGATCTCGATAGCGATCTTCGAGCCCCTGGGGATGAACGGGATCTACTTGCGCATGAAACGATACTGGAAAGGTTGGCCGTTTTAGGAGAGGATGGACAGGAATCTTGCCTGTCCCACCAAGATCCGCATGAATGTGGCACCAAATTTGGCCGATAGGGCACCAAGGAGGCGCGGATGATCTTTTTCGATCTCATCGTGGGGGGCCTTTCCATCGGGGCCTGTTATGCGCTGGTGGCGCTGGCGATGGTGATCATATACAAGACCTCCGAAGTCCCGAATTTCGCGCAGGGCGAAATGGCCATGATATCGACCTTTGTGGCGTTTTCGCTCATTGAAACCTATCATGTCGGCTTTTGGACAACCTTCGGCCTGACGCTCCTCTTCGCGCTCTTTCTCGGGATCGTGCTGGAATTGGCCTTTCTGCGACCGGCCAAGGACCCGAGCGTTCTGAGCCTTATCGTGATCACGCTCGGCGCGGAGATGATCCTCTACGGTTTGGCGGGCTGGAAATGGGGCGCAAAACAGAACCCGTTTCCAGTGCCGTTTTCCGAGTTCAGCGGCATCACGCCGGGCGGTGTCATGATAACGGAAATCAACCTTTGGACGTTCGTGACGAGTCTGGTGATGATGGTGCTGCTGTTCGTGTTTTTCAGGTTCACCAAATTGGGAACCGCGATGAAGGCTGTGCAGCAAAATGCGTTCGCTGCAAAAGCGATGGGCATTCCCACGAGACGGATTCTCACCTTTACATGGGGGCTCAGTTCGGTAACAGGAGCGGTCGCCGGGCTGCTCATAGCTCCGCTGGCTACGCTTGATCCGAACATGATGCTCGATCCGATGCTCAAGGGCTTTGCCTCCGCGGTGCTCGGCGGGATGACGAGCCTGCCGGGAGCGGCCGTCGGCGGCTACATGCTGGGGCTGATCGAGAATTTCTTCGGGGGTTACGTCTCGCTGGAATTCAAGTCGGTGGTCGCGTTCGGGGTGATCGTGCTCATTTTGTGCATTAAGCCGTCGGGCCTGTTCGTCAGACACTTCGAGAGAAAGGTATGATGCCGATGCACGCAATGAGGCAGGGTACCGGAGACCGGCGGTATGCCTCCTCCACTTCGGACGGCGAGCCTAACTTCGTTCTGGAGGCATACCGCCGGTGTTTTTTGAACAGGTCTGCGCATCGGCATGAAGGGGTGAGAGGCCTGAAGAAAGGTGGAGAGGAATGCCTTTGAGGCCGGGATGGGTGTACGCAGCGGTCTGGCTGGTGCTCATCGTCGCATTCGTGCCCGGAGGGCGAGCCGACGACGAGTCCGACCTCCTGGAGATGGTCAAAGCCTACTTTGAAGCGGAGATCACCGGCGACATGGCGAGGGTATGGGAGATGCTGGCGCCGTCGTCCGCCTTCAGAAAGGCGTATTCGTATCCTTTTTTCGTGGAGCTTCTTAAGGATAGCCGGGTCCGGCTTCGGGAATACACGATCGAAAAGGTCCTGGAAATCGCCGAAAACCAAGACAAAGCACAGTTGCCTCTCGTCGAGAAGATCGCGACTGTTCAGGTCCGCGTAGTTCTCAGCGATAAGAGCGGCAACCGGTTTGAACGGACAAGCGCGTTCACGTTCCTGATGGAGCACGGCCGGTGGTACAAGGGTTGATCCGCACAGAGCGGAAGCCGATAAACAGACGAAGGCCGATGGACCGCCTCCCGCGTGGTGAGCGGTTTTGGTGCGAACCAGTCTAACTAAGGAGTCGAGCATGGGAAGAGCAGCGTATGCGGCGGCGTTCATGAGTATGGTAGCGTTGCTGGCGATCTGCGGGTCTGCAACCGGACAAGAAAAGGTGCGCGGCGTCACGGACACCGAAATCGTCATCGGCCAGTGGGGTCCGCAAACGGGACCGGCTGCGCTCTGGGGCTCAGTCGGCAGGGCCACGGGTGTGTATTTCGAGCTTATCAACTCGGAGGGTGGGATCCACGGCCGTAAGATCAAATATTATCTGAGAGATGACGCATACCAGCCGGCCAAGACCAAGGCTATCGTGAAGGAGTTTGTCGAGAATATAGGCATCTTCGCAGTTGCGGGCGGCGTCGGCACATCCACGGGCATGGCGGTCCGGGAGTATCTCACGGAAAACAAGGTCCCGTGGATCTCTCCGGCGACCGGCTCTTCACACTGGACCAAGCCGTTCAACAAGTACATTTTCTCGACCTTCCCGCAGTACTACCAGGAGGCCTACGTCCAGACCCAGTACGCTGTCGAAAAGATGGGCAAGAAAAAGATCGCGTTTTTCTACCAGAACGATGACTACGGCAAGGAAGGCTTGGACGGCGCAAAGAAGTACATGGAAGATAAGGGCCTCAAACTTGTGGCCGAGGTGCCTGTTGAAGTGACTGACACGGACCTGAAGTCTCACGCTCTGAAACTCAAACAATCCGAGGCTGAAGTCGTGATCATCTGGGTGCTGCCCAAGCACGGCGCGATGATTCTCGGCGTATGCAAGGCGATCGGCTATTCGCCGCAGTTCATGGCCGCGTCCACCTTGTCCGATCCCGATCTCATGTTCACCGTGACCAAGGGCCTCTGGAAAGGCGTTATGTACGGCAACTTCGTAAACATGGAGAGCCCGCTCGTGAAGAAATACCAGGACGCTCAGAAGAAGTGGGCCCCTGACGAGAAGTACACCGGGTTGTTCTATTTGGCAGGCTTTTATTTTGCTGAGCCGCTGGTCAAAGGGCTCCAGCTCGCCGGCCGGGACCTCACTCCCGACACGTTCATCAAGGCGATGGAATCCATCAGGAACTGGAGCGACTGGCTCGGATACGACTGCACCTTCACCGATAAGGACCACCAGGGAGTGAAATCTGTCTACCTGGAAAAATGCGGTGACAACGGCCAACGGATCAAGGTGTCCGACTGGCTTGTGTACAAACCGAAATGACTCTAGCAGGTTTGTGGCTCAGACATTGCTTCACAAGTACGCTGTCCCAAGTTGTCTGAGGTTTCTGGAGTGATCAGTGGGGCCGGCGTCTCTGCCGGCCATTGGCCCAGGATCGGCACGGAGGCTGGCCCCACTATAAGAGCGGTGAGAGCCGTGACCGGACCTTGCACAATGTGAACCCGTTTCGGGAGACGGCGAACTTGCTTTGCTAGGATGGCTCGCCGCTGCGATGAATCGACCGGCTTCTCTCTCGTGTTCCTTCGGGACGCAAGCGATTATCAAGGGAAATCGGCGCACACGCTTCGGTGCTTCTTTTAAGACTTTCTACTCGCACAACGAGCAGGCGTGGACACGGCATGGCTTTACTTTCTCTGAAAAACCTCGACATTGCGTTCGGCGGCCTGAAGGCCCTCAGCAATGTTTCCATGGACGCGGACGAAGGGCGGATCGTATCCATTATCGGCCCCAACGGAGCCGGCAAGACCACGATCTTCAACTGTATAACGGGCATTTACCGCCCAACGGGCGGCACCATCCTCTTCAAAGGCGAAGAGATGGTCGGCAAGAAGCCGCACGTGTCCGCGCGCATGGGCATTGCACGCACGTTCCAGAACATAGAGCTTTTCAGCCATCTTTCCACGATGGACAACCTCCTGCTCGGCCGGCATATCCATATGAAGGCCGGGATATTCGGAGGCGCATTGCGTCTCGGGAAGCGATTCCCCGTGGCGAGGGAAGAATGCCGCCACCGGGAGCAGGTGGAGCGGATCATCGAATTCCTCGAATTGGAGGCTGCCCGAGATGTGCCTGTAGCGGCGCTCCCGTACGGGACCCGCAAGCTCGTTGAGCTGGGAAGGGCGCTGGCAATGGAGCCGACCCTCCTGCTCCTGGACGAGCCCACCGCAGGCATGAACCAGGAAGAAAAACGAGACATGATGTTCTGGATACGTGACATCCGGGACGATTTCCAAGTCACCGTCGTTATGGTGGAGCACGACATGAACCTTGTGATGGACCTGTCGGACGAAATCATGGCGATGAATTTCGGCGTGAAACTCGTGCAAGGCCCTCCGGAGCAGGTGCGTACCCATCCGGAAGTGCTCGAGGCATACCTGGGCCAGGAGTGACGCCGGCGCTGAACGGCCGCTGGAAATGCTTGAAA
>JAIWNO010000041.1 GCA_020216785.1 Desulfomonile sp. | reverse complement strand
CACGAAACATCGAAATCTACTACGGCAAAATCATGGTGGTGCGCGGACTCTCCCTGAAGGTGGAAAAGGGTGAGATCAGGGCCATCCTCGGGGCCAACGGCGCGGGCAAAAGCACTACTCTGAAGACAATCATGGGCTACCTGGACGACCAACCGGAAAAGGGTTCCATCTGGTTCAAGGGCAAACAAATCGATCGGCTGGAAACCGAACAGATCGTCCCTCTTGGTATCGCCTATGTGCCGGAAGGCAGAGAAGTGTTTCCCGAACTCACTGTACGGGAGAACCTCCTCATGGGCGCGTATACGCGAAAAGACCGCGACGTGGCCGACGATATCGACATGGTCTTTTCGTACTTCCCGGTGATAAAAGATCGGCTTAAGCAACAAGCCGGGACGTTGTCAGGCGGAGAGCAGCAGATGTTGGCCATTGGCAGGGCGCTCATGTCACGGCCCGAGCTGATGATACTCGACGAGCCGTCGCTCGGTCTGTCACCGCTCCTGGTGAGCGAAATCTTCAACATCATTCAGACCATCAACGAAAGAGGAACCACTATTCTTCTCGTGGAACAGAACGCTCGCAAGGCCCTCAGCGTGGCTCACCACGCATTTATCATGGAGACGGGCCGCATCGTTCTCGAGGGCCCGCCGGAGAAATTGATGCAAAACGAAGACGTCCAGGAATTCTACCTTGGAATGCAAACGGAGACCTCCGTCAAAGGATATCAGCGATACAAGCGCAAGAAACGATGGCGATAGGCGCAGGCAGACCATGACTGAATATGAACCTGTCACGATTACCGATATGTTCGTTCGGAGGGTAAAGCGTCACCCTGAAAAGGTTGCCCTTCGCTACAAGCACCTTGGGATCTGGCGCGACATCACCTGGCGGGAATACTTGAACAATGTCCGATGGGTTGCGCTCGGACTCACAACGCTCGGAGTGAAAGCCGGGGACCGCGTGGCAGTGATCGGCGAAAACAGGCCCGAATGGCTGTATGCGGACCTGGGCATAATGTCCACGGGCGCGGCCACGGTGGGCATCTACACAACCAGCGCAGCGGCCCAGTGCGAATACGTGGTGAGCCACTCGGGCGCCAAGATCTATATCGCCGAAGACGAGGAACAGCTCGACAAGGCGCTGTACTTCCGAGAGCGGACGCCGGACCTTGAGAAGATCATCATCATTGATCCAAAAGGTCTGCGAGGCTTCTCAGACCCGATGGTGATGACTTTTGAGAACCTGCTGGAACTTGGCCGAGACCTGGAGCAGAAGCAGCCCGGATTGTACGACGAAATGCTCGCGCGCATCCATACTGAAGATCTGGCGCTTGTAATCTACACGTCAGGCACCACCGGACCCCCAAAAGGCGCAATGCTCTCCCATTACAACGTCACCTGGACCGCTTGGTCCATCGGTGAGGCGCTGCCGTTGTACGACACCGACGAGCTGCTCTCCTTTCTCCCGCTCAGCCACATCGCGGAGCGTATGTTCTCGTCGTTTCTGCCGCTGCGCTTCGGATACACGGTGAATTTCACCGAGAGCCCGGACACCGTGATGCAGAACTTCCGGGAAGTGTCGCCCACGGTGATCTTTGCGGTCCCTCGTATCTGGGAAAAGTATTATTCGGGGATCCGCATCCGAATCGCCAACGCCACGTGGTTCAAAAGAGTGGCGTACGGCATTGCACAGAATATCGGACGCACTTATTCACGGCTGCGGTTCTCGGGCAAGAGAGTGCCTTTCGGCGTAAAAGTGCTTCACGCCCTGGCCAATGCGCTTGTGTTCTACAAGCTGCGAGAGCGCCTCGGATTTGAGCGGTGCCGGCTGGCGGTCTCCGGTGCGGCGCCTATCTCCCCGGACGTGCTGAAATATTACCACGGAATCGGAGTGCCGCTCAGGCAGGTGTACGGCCAGACCGAAGGAGGCGGTCCTACCTGCGTGCATCAGGGCGACCAAATCGAGCCTACCAACGTGGGCCCACCTCTGCCCGGTGTCGAGGTGCGGATAGCGGATGACGGCGAGATCCTCGTAAGGGGCGGCAACGTCTTCATGGGATATTATCGTGATCCCGCTGCAACCGAGGCTGCCCTCGTGGACGAGTGGCTGCGCTCCGGAGACGTGGGAGAGATCGACGAGAAGGGATTTTTGTCGATCACAGACCGTAAAAAAGACCTCATCATTACCGCCGGCGGGAAGAACATTGCGCCCCAGAACATCGAGAATCAGCTGAAATTCAGTCCGTACATCAACGATGCTATCGTAATCGGCGACAGGATGAAGTTCCTGTCGGCGCTTATCGTCCTGGATGAGGAAAATGTAGTCCAGTATGCTCAGGACAACAAGATCCCGTTCACCACATATGAGAGCCTCACCAAAGCTCCTGAGATCGTCGAGCTGATCGAGCGGGAAGTCAATGAGGTGAACAAAACACTCGCGAAAGTGGAAACGGTCAAAAAGTTCACCATCGTCCCCAAGAAACTCTATGAAGAAGACGGAGAGGTGACTCCCACCATGAAGGTGAAGCGGAAATATGTGAACGAGAAATTCGGGGACCTGATCAAGGCTATGTACAAGGGGTGATCCTTGGACCTGTCGGATGGTCCCATCGCGTAATCATTCACTTAAGCGGAGGAGCAGGAAGAATTTTGTTCCACCGCGGGTATGCTGAGGGCGCTGTAGGGGCGCACCCGTGTGTGCGCCCTGTTGGGGCGCTTGTCCGCCCCTACACCTGTCTCTGGGGTGATTGATCTCCTTCTTTCCGGCGAAAAGCATCCCCTGCGCAAGTGAATGGTTACCCAATCGCACCTGAGGAGCACACTAATGGCAAACTTACTCGTAGACGAACGCGACGTGAAATTCGTGCTCTATGAGCAGCTCAGGCTCGATGGATTTGCTCAGTCCGACCTCTATTCGGAGTTCTCCCGTGAAATGTGCGACATGATCTTGGAAGCCGCGTACAAATTCGCGGAGAATGAGCTCTGGCCCATCAACGCTGATGGCGACGCGCAGGGAGCGCTCCTGGTGGACGGTCACGCGAGGGCGCCGGAATCCTTTCACAAGGCCTACAACCTGTACTGCGAAAACGGCTGGCCTTTGCTTTCAGTGGAAACCGAGTGCGGCGGTCAAGGCTGCCCCATAGTTCTGTACTGCGCTGTTATGGAGTCCTTCGTCGCCGCAAATTTGGCGTTTACTGCGTACCCGGGCCTGACGCTCGGAGCAGCGCGGCTTGCCCAAAAGTACGGCACCGACGAGCAGCGCAGCGCGTACATGCACAAGATGTTCAGCGGAGAATGGGGCGGTACCATGTGCCTCACCGAACCCCAGGCCGGCAGCGACGTGGGCGCGCTGCGGACGCGAGCCAAGCGAAATCCCGACGGCACGTACTCTATCGTGGGTAATAAGATCTTCATTTCTTCCGGCGACCACGACCTTTGCGAGAACATCATCCACATGGTCCTCGCTCGCGTCGAAGGCGCACCGCCGGGCACCAAAGGAATCAGCATCTTTATCGTGCCCAAGAAGCGCATCGAGGGCGGCTCACTCGTGCCCAATGACGTCACCACCACCGCGGTTGAGAAGAAGCTCGGCATTCACGGGTCCGCGACGTGCGCGCTCAGTTTCGGAGAGAAGGACGCCTGTGTCGGCTATTTGCTTGGGGAAGAAAACTCCGGAATGAAGATCATGTTCGATATGATGAACGAAGCGCGTCTCGCTGTGGCTTTCCAGGGGCTGGGACTGGCTTCGGGAGCATACATGCAAGCGCTGCACTACGCGATGGATCGGGTGCAAGGATCGCATTATTCGCAGATGCGCGATCCTCAGGCCCCCAAGGTGCCGATCATCGAGCATCCCGACGTCCGGCGCATGCTCATGTGGATGAAGAGCGTCACTGAAGGCGTGCGAAGCCTGCTTTACTACACCGCTTTTTGCGTGGATCGCGCTCGGACCGCTGCGGACCAAGCCGAAGCCGAACGCCATCGCGGCCTGATCGATCTGCTCATCCCCATCGGCAAGGCATGGGCCTCGGACATGGGGTTTCGCGTGACTGAAACAGCAGTGCAAGTTTACGGAGGGTACGGTTATTGCTCCGAGTATCCGGTTGAACAGTACCTTCGCGATATAAAGATCACCTCCATTTACGAAGGCACTAACGCGATCCAGGCCTTGGACCTGGTCGGCCGCAAGCTCACCTACAAGCAGGGCGCGCTTTTCCGCACATTTATCGAGGAGACGGAGCAGGTTCTCAACCGGATCGGAGATAATCCCCGCCTCGAGTCTGTTGTCACGCTTTTCCGTGAGGCCA
Source organism: Desulfomonile sp. (assembly GCA_020216785.1). Lineage (GTDB taxonomy): Bacteria > Desulfobacterota > Desulfomonilia > Desulfomonilales > Desulfomonilaceae > JAIWNO01. Next base: position 5,697 of record JAIWNO010000041.1, on the reverse strand, counting down.
GAGCCCGATTGGTGGAAGCAACGACCTTCTTCGCGCAGAAAGGGTTTTCCGGAGACTTCCTGATACCGGTGCTCTACGCGTCACCTTATTTGGAGCTGTTCGGAGATGTCGCGGTCGGATTTATGCTCCTATGGCAAGCGGAAATCGCGGACGCCAAGCTCGAGGAGATCTACCGGAACGCGGGCGCAGACACACCGGAAAAACAGGCCCGTGTCGCCTCGGAAAGCGCGGACGCGGGATACTATTGCGGAAAACTTGCGTCGGCTCGGTTTTTTGCCAACACGTTCCTGTCTTTGTCGGCCGGCAAGGCGAAGGTGATAATGAGTGGAGAGCGCTCCGCGGTGGATGTGCCTGTGGAGGCATTCCTGAGGCGTTGACGGGCAGGGCATTTCACAAGTACCCCCTCCGTCCGGGAGCGGAAGGGGGGAACGTACATGCCGTTAAAGTATCGTCTGTAGGGGCGGCTCTCAGACTCGCCCCTGCTTATTGGTATTCCTTAAAAAATGAAGGCCTATAGTGGTGCGCTCTGTGTCCCCGATAACGAACGGATTGGTGATGATGAAATAGCACACCAAAAATTAGGCGCCCCCCATACCGTAGATGCGGCAGGAAATCCTGCGGAAACATCGCACCGGCCTTGTTATGGTATGAGCGGCGCCTCGTTGTGTCGGCCAACTAATGGTCGAAGGATCGATGGCCGACTATCGGAAATACTCGCGCACGGCCTGAACTCAATACGCTTTCACAAACCTGACTTTGGCTCCAGCCGGTACCCCTCCGACGCAAAATCAAATAGAAACTCCCATGACTCCTTAATCATGGGAGCTGTGTTGCGCCTCTTTGTCTGAGAGGCGCAGCTGCGCAAGCGACAGGGCGAATTCCCGAGTAAACAACCGGACACACCGCGGTTGGAGAGCGTTACTCAGGAACAGGGAGGCAATGGTTGGTGCGGGTGCCCGCTTGGGGCGCCCCGTGCTCGTGCGAGCGCTTTGCTAACACACGACGTCCGCGGATGTCTCGGCCTGCGGGCCGCGCACCGAAATCGCTCTTCCTGCCGTCCATTCGCGAGTGAGGTCCTCCACCATGAAGAACCCCCAGATAAGCGTCACAAGGACGGGAATGAACAGGAAAAAGCTGCACACAACCGTCAAGGTCAGGCTGTTGCTCATCGTAGCGTAGAATATGGCCAGCAGAAGCAGCAAACCGCCCAACCCCACAACCACCGTCCAGGAGATCATCATGATCGTTCCCAGAAGGCTGACCAGTCCGTTCGATGTCGTGTTCGTGGTTTTCATGGTATCTCCTTATGCTTATCTCCTCACCGACGAAGCGTGTCAGGGAGGCGCATAGCGTTTCAACCGTCTCGGAAAACGACCTCGGGTCGAGGAGTTCCGTTGACCCCTTCCATAAGCATATTTGGTGCCAGATCGACCGATGGTGTAAAATGTGATATGTCAACAGGTTAGGAAAAGGCGAGAGCAAGGAGGATAACGTCCGGAAGATGCCGTGTTCAGGCAAAAAATACCCAAAGTGCTACGGACCAGATAACCAACTGATATTACTGATGGGGCGTGGGTGATTTTCCCCTATGGAGTGGTTCCGCGCTTGGGTGGTTTTCCCCCAAAACTGTTGTCCAAAATGGCATCTGTTTATCACGGAGCCGGGTAATTGGAGGAGTGCCAAGAGTTCTGACCGAATCGCAGATCTTTTGGTGGGTGTCGGGAGGTCCCGTTCACTTCGAGCGACGCAAGGCCGTCGAATCTTTGTTCACGGGACCTCCCGACACCCTGGAGAAATCAATCGGAAATAATTTTGGGCAACTGCTATAAATGGAGCACCCCGCTCCCGCGCAAGCAGGACCCGGAAAAGGAACTGGATTCGTGCTTTGTAGGCATGACGCAAGTTGACCATGCGAATCGAACAAGGTTTCGGCAATTCCCCTGAAGAGTGATGATCAATCAGTACAGGTCGAAAATTTTCATGTAGTGCTTGAGCGCATCAGCGGTCAGCCCCAAAAGGGTCGCGGCTTGCTTGCGTCGCCCTCCCGCCCTTTCGAGAGCTTCCACCACCAACCGTCGCTTCACGCTCAGAACCACATCATTAAGGGACTGGTCTTTCGGAAAACCGATATTCATAGACCATTCCTTATTTATATCGTTTGCTGGGCGCCTGCCTCCAAACGCAATGTCCTTCACGGTAATGGCTTTTCTGTTGCAGAGAATCAGCGCCCTTTCAAGCACGTTCCTCAGCTCTCTGACGTTTCCAGGCCAGTGGTAGCCTTCCAGGGCTTTCAACGCGTCCGGGGTTACCTCAGGGGGCGAATCGATCCCCATGTTGTGGGCCAGCGTGGGAAGCAGCTGTTCGACCAGCAGGGGGATGTCTTCCGGTCTCTCCCGCAAAGGCGGGACCTCAATGCTGATGACCTCCAGCCGGTAGAAGAGGTCCTTACGAAACCGATTCTGCTTCACGGCCTGCTCCAGGTTCTGATTGGTGGCCGCGATGAGCCGTGCATTCACAGAGCAGACTTTGACGCCTCCCACACGATTGAACTGTCGGGTGTCCAGAAACGTGAGTAATTTGGACTGAACGACTGGGGAGAGCTCTCCGATTTCGTTCAGAAGAATGGTGCCTCCTTCGGCAAGTTCCAGAAGCCCCTTTTTGGCCCCGCGTGCACCCGTGAACGCGCCGGGCTCGTAGCCGAAAAGCTCGGATTCCGCCAGCTCGGTCGATATGGCGGCGCAGTTAATGGCGAAGAACGGGCCGTGAGATCGCTTGGACCGGCCGTGAATGTAATGCGCCACGAAATCCTTTCCCGCGCCGCTTTCGCCCGTAAGCAGGACGATGCTGTCCGTCTGTGCGGCGGCACGAGCTGCGGTCAGCACCGATCTCATTATCGGCGAGCGTGTCTCATAGGTGCCGACCTTCGGAGCGGCTTCGACTTGTCTCCGATGCGTTACGTCCCGACTGATTCCGAAAATACCGACGACTTCGCCCGCACTGTTACGCAGTGGGGTTTTGATTTCGAGAAATGTGGTCTCAATTCCTTGCAGGACTTTCGTGTGCTCTTGTTCTATTGTCTGCCCTGCCAGAACCAACCGGTCAGAATCCTCAATAATCTGCGCTTCCGCCTTGCCGAAAAGTTCCTCATCCGTGTGCCCGATGATTCGAATGGCCGGACGTCCCAGCAGGGCGCACATCGCCGGATTCACCTCAGTGTACGTGAGGAAGGCGTCCTTGAAGTAGATGCAATCCTCGGCCGTTTCGAACATGCGTCTGAGTCGTTCTTCGCTCTGGTGAAGGGCCTCTTCGACGCGTTTTCGAGCGGTTATGTCAAAGTAGATCCCCACCATTCGCGTCGGCCTGTCGTGTGAATCTCTTTCCACGATTTTCCCGCGGTCGAGCACCCATTTCCACTCCCCGGATTTTGCGCGGATTCGATATTCGGATTCGTACGACGGGATAATGCCGGCCAAATGCCGCTTCAAGTTTTTGAAAACGCGGCGCCTGTCGTCAGGATGGATCAGTCGTTTCCACATCCGGGAATTGGGGTCGTATTCATCGGGTGAGTATCCGAGTATTACCGACCACCCACGATCCAGATAGATCGCTCCTGTGGTTATGTTCCAATCCCACATTCCCAGGTCGCCGGCTGCAATAGCCAATTCGAGCTGATGTGGGCCCATGAGCAGCTTCTCCTGCTCACCGGACTCTTGCTCCGCGTGCGTCTCAGGCTCTCGCTTGGACGCCGCCAAAGCCTCTTGCGCTTCAGCCTGAACGGCTTGATCGCCGCTTTCGATGAGTTTTCCTTGGTCACTGGATGAACGTGAACTCATTGTGGGGCATGGGTACGACAATTCGACGTGCAGATTGTGTCATAAATGCCTTCCCTGCTCGTCTGAAGCGTGAGACCTTGAGCGAGGCGGCATGTCATGTAGGGGCGGACCTCAGACCCGCCCCTACTCAGGCCGGCGCTTACTGAAGCGCAAACGCACGTCCGGGTAATTCCAGTTGCCGACATCTCCTGACGAGTCCGTTACCTGCCCTTGAGCAGCTCAGGCGCTCCGTAAATTGCCTCCGCTCCCAAGTGCTCCTCAATGCGGAGGAGCTGGTTGTATTTCGCTATACGGTCTGTGCGCGACGCGGAGCCGGTCTTAATTTGGCCCGTGCCGAGCGCAACCACGAGGTCTGCGATGGTGGTGTCTTCGGTCTCGCCGCTCCGGTGCGAAACTACCGAGGTGTAGCCCGCCGCGCTCGCCATCCTCACAGCGTCGATGGTTTCGGTGAGCGTGCCGATTTGATTGAGCTTTATAAGGATGGAGTTGGCGACGCCGAGATCGATTCCTTTCTTGAGGAGCGTCATGTTGGTGACAAAGATGTCGTCACCGACGATCTGGATTCGGGACCCGAGTTTCTCCGTGAGGAGCTTCCATCCATCCCAGTCGTTTTCGTCGAGGCCGTCTTCGATGGAGATAATAGGATATCGATCCACGAGCCTCACGTAGAAGTCGGTCAGTTGCTCTGACGTCATCTGCTCGCCTTCCGCCGTGAGGTTGTACACGCCGTCCTTGTAAAAGGAATTCGCGGCAGCGTCCAACGCGATAAAGATCTCCTTGCCCGCCTGATAGCCCGCCTGATCTATAGCCTCAAGAATCGCCTCGAGCGCCTCGGTATTGGATCCCAGATTGGGAGCAAAGCCACCCTCGTCGCCCACCGCGGTGTTCAGCCCTTTGCTCTTGAGGACCTTCTTCAGCGCGTGGAAAACCTCAGCGCCCATCCGCAGGCCTTCCCGAAACGAGGTCGCGGCAAGCGGCATTACCATAAATTCCTGGATGTCCACGTTGTTGTCCGCGTGCGCGCCGCCGTTGAGAATATTCATCATAGGGACCGGCAGACGCCTCGCGCCGATCCCGCCCAGATAGCGGTACAGCGGCTCGCCCATTTCTTTAGCGCAGGCCTTTGCTGCAGCGAGACTTACGCCGAGGATGGCGTTCGCTCCGAGGTTCCCTTTGTTCTTCGTGCCGTCCAATTCGATGAGGAGGCGATCCAGTGCGGCCTGCTTGCTGGCGTCTTTGCCGAGAACCACGGGCCGGATCTTTTCAACCACATTTCGGACCGCGGTCAGCACTCCTTTGCCCTGGTAACGTTTGGCGTCGCCATCCCTCAGCTCCACAGCTTCATTCTCGCCGGTAGACGCCCCTGAGGGCACGGCCGCACGGCCCACAGCCCCGCATTCCAGGAGAACGTCCACCTCGATGGTGGGGTTGCCGCGTGAATCAAGGATCTCTCGTGCCCGCACATCCTCCAGATCGAATCGCATGGCTCAATTCCTTTCCATGATGAGTGTGAGTGGCGGCCGGACGGGTCCACGTCCCCGAAGGGGACGGATTTTGCCCCGTTCCGTCCGGATTGGCGCTCATGAGTTTTGATCGTGACAGTACTGTATACCAAAACATGGCGAGCCGGGGACAAAAATTCCCGCGGCAGATCAACCATTCAGCCACGATCGAGGTTTTGGCGCATGCTGTCGTGGCGCTGACTTTCCAGCCGGCGATTGGTGAGTATTGGTTTCCGGTAGAGTGGAATCCCGCCTAACGCGGGACTGCCCCACAAGATTGAACATGCACGTTTGGAGGTAAGCCCTCAAATTCCCGCGGGCGCGCGGTCCACCGTCTCATTGCGCGGAGTGCAACAACGAAG
>JAIWNO010000040.1 GCA_020216785.1 Desulfomonile sp. | reverse complement strand
CAATCTCTCGTTGTCAAGCGTAAGAGATTGCTTCGCTACGCTCGCAATGACATTGCCTCGGGATCTTTAGCACCGCATACGTGAAGGTTTACGTTTTCCAACGAGATCTCGCTTGATCGCCATCCGCCCGGAGTGGTATATTTCAAAATTGATTCGCCTTCGTCATACCGAGGGCGGCAAGGAACTCCATTCCGAGTGAGTTCCGGCTCATGCGCCGCAGCTTTCGGTATCCCGCCGCAGGGAAGCGTTATGTCGAGGGCGCACAAATGAAAAGCGCCCGTTCATGATGGCTCGCACATCCCGTAGATAAGTCGCGTCCTGATTCCCACCCGTTGATAGATAGCTGGAGAATCCGTGCCTGCGATACCGCGCGTAACGCATCATCGCAGGCAACACAATGACAGCGCATCATCATTGGAGGTTATCATGGTCGGAATCAGATCGTGCGGGGTTTATATCCCGTATTATCGATTGAAACGTGCAGACATCAGCAAACATTGGGGTGGGTATCAGCTCCAGGGCGAAAAGGCGGTGGCCAACTTCGACGAGGACGCTGTCACCATGAGTGTCGAGGCGGCCCGGGACTGCCTGAAGGGCCTGGACACAAGCGAAGTCAACGGAGTGTACACTGCATCGACCACGTTCGACTATGCTGAGAAACAGAATGCCGCTCTCGTGTCCGCAGTGCTCGACGTGTCGCCGTCAGCGCGTACCGTTGATGTCGCGACGAGCCTCCGCTGCGGGAGCAGCGCGGTCTCGCTTGCTGTGGACGCCGTCAAAGCCGGCACTGCCTCGAACGTGCTTGTCACTGCTGCGGACCTGAGACTCGGGCTTCCCAATGGTTCCAAAGAGCTCGAATTTGGCGACGGCGCGGCAGCCTTTCTCATCAGTGACTCAGATCTCGTTGCCGCCATCGACCAAGCGTACACGGTCAACAACGAGATGTACGACGTGTACAGGCCTTCGCGAGAACGGTTTGTTCGATCCTGGGAGGATCGTTTCGTGCGGGAAATGGGTTACACGAAAATCGTGCCTCAAACGGTCACGGCAGCGCTCAAAGCTTTCGGCATGGGGCCGAAGGATTTCACCCGGGCAGTCTTTTCAGCGCCAAACCCGTCTTACCTTGCGGGAGTCGCCAAATCGCTCGGTTTTGACCCGAAGAGTCAGGCTATTGACCCCCTGTGGAGTGACACCGGCTACATGGGGAGCGCTCACGGGCTGGTACTCCTGGCTGCTGCGCTCGAATACTCGAACCCCGGCGACAAGCTTCTCTGGGTAACTTATGGCGACGGATGCGACGTGATGGCCCTCACGGTCACCGATGCCGTGGAACGGTGCCGGCAAAAGCGGAGCGTTCAGCGAATGCTCGAGTCAAAGGCCGACACGAGTTATCCAAAGTACTTGCGGTGGCGTGACCTTGTGATCACAGAGCCGCCCAACAGGCCGCGGTCGGAACCCGCTTCCGCTCCGGCCTTGGCCAGGGACCGCAAAGCAGGACTCGCACTGTACGGTTCCAAGTGCCGCAACTGTGGGACGATCCAGTATCCTGTTCAACGGGTTTGTATGGAATGCCGCGCGAAGGACAATTTCGACTTCTATCCCTTCGCGGACAAGGTCGGCAAGATCGTCACCTTCTCCCACGACAATCTGGCGGTATCGCCTGATCCGCCCACGACGCTCGCCGCGGTGGACTTCGAGGAAGGCGGCCGGATGATGCTGGATGTCACGGACCGCGATCCTGCCGTGATCAGAGTGGGATTGCCGGTCGAGATGACCTTTCGTAAGTTCCGGTTCGTGGAAGGCCTGCAGGTCTACTGGTGGAAATCGCGGCCGGTGCGCTGAGTCGGCGAGGTTCGCTGCCGCGCCAATAGAGAGTCGATCAGCTTTTCGCTTACAGCGATGCTCTGGAGGATAAGCCAACATGGAAAGCATCAAAGATAAAGTCGCCATAGTCGGCATGGGATGCACGAAATTCGGAGAGAACTGGGACAAGAGTTTCGATGATCTCGTTGTCGAAGCCGTGTACGAAGCGTACGAAGACGCAGGTATCGGCCCTGAAGATATTCAAGCGGTCTGGATGGGATCGTATTGGTCGAACATGCCCGCGCCGAGCCAGCCTTTTGCCACGACACTGAAACTGGACTACAAACCGATCACCCGCCTGGAAAACATGTGCGCCACTGCGTCGGACGCATTCCGCAACGCGGCGTACGCAGTCGCTGCGGGCGTTTGTGACATCGCACTCGCAATCGGTGCGGAGAAACTGAAGGATTCCGGATACAGCGGTTTGCCCACCGACGACATTGCGATGGGCCTTGTCTCGACAGCTCCGAATACCTTCCGCAGCCGCAATTTCACTGCGCCGGGCCACTTCGCGATGATGGCCACCAGTTACTTCAACAAGTACGGGCTTAGCCCCGAAGAAGGCCGCACTATGCTCGCAAAGGTCATGGTGAAAAATCATCACAATGGCACAATGTCGCCCAAGGCGCATTTCCGGCGAGAGATCACGGTAGAGCAGGTGCTCAAGGCACCGATCATCGCGTGGCCGCTGGGACTGTTCGATTGCTGCGGAGTCAGCGACGGTGCTGCCGCGGCGATCCTCGTGCGCAAGGACATGGCCAAGACTTTCAAGCCGGACCCCGTATATATCAAGGCGCTTCAGATCGCTGTGGGGCCCTCGGAAGGGTACATGAACCCGAAGCACGATTGGACCTCGGTCAAGGAGACCTTCGTTGCAGGCCGACGAGCGTTCGCTGAGGCAGGAGTCACTAACCCCCGGAAAGAAATCAGCATGGCCGAAGTGCACGATTGTTTTTCCATTACCGAGGCGATAATTTATGAGGACTTGCAGTTCTCCCCTCGCGGGCGATGCAAGGAAGACATCGAAGCCGGCACGTTCGAGCTGACGGGCGATCTCCCGGTCAATATGGATGGGGGCTTAAAGTGCTTTGGTCATCCGATTGGCGCATCGGGTCTTCGCATGGTGTATGAGCTGTACACTCAGATTAGAGGCAAGGCAGGTCCCAGACAGGTGAAGAACCCCGGCCTTGGTTTAGCTCATAATCTGGGCGGGACCCCCGGCGGCGCGACCATTGCGGTTTCAATCGTGGGGCCGTAAAAAGCCACAGGTCTCGCGGAGAGCTGAATTCAGGTGAAAACGGCTCTCCGCCCCTAAAAAGAACACTGAAAAGGCCTTGATTTGTGGCGGATCTAAGGAATGTCCTCTCAATTCCCGCTTTATACACGTACTTTCAACGAATAGTGCGTGGATCGTGCGACTTCGTATACGTCACGAAGCACGTGAGGCCTCAACCTGAGGATCGAATTCTCGATATCGGGTGCGGCTCGGGAGACATCCTCCGGCACATGCCGCGAGTCGATTACATCGGGTTCGACTTGTCCGCGCGGCTTATCAGGCGGGCGCGCAGAGTGTACGGCGACCGGGGCCAATTCTACTGCAAAGACCTCAACGATGAATCAAGCCGCGAACTGGGTGAATTTGACATCGTGCTGGCTACCGGCGTTCTCCACCACCTCGACGACGGCGAGGCGCTCAGGCTTTTCGAGCTTTCTCGATCGGTACTGCGGCCAAGCGGCAGGCTGGTCACGCTCGACGGGTGCTACACGGAAACTCAATCCCGCTTGACGAGGCGGATTCTCTCGATGGACCGGGGACGCTTTGTCCGAACCGAAGCGGAATATCGAGGTTTGGCGCTACAGGGGTTCGAACATGTGCAATCCACTGTTTACGACAAGCTGCTCCGCATTCCGTCTTCGATCGTGATCCTGGAGTGCCGCGACGAAAAACCGGGGAAATGACGGGTTAATGCCCGGCGCACCCTGGATCGGATTCCTGCGGGACAATAATGTGGAACCGTTCCTTCGATGAACGTCGCTGTAAGTGCCCAGAATGGGGCGTGATATGAATAGTTGCAGGGTGCAGAGAGTGTCTCAAGGCTCCCAGAAACGGTGAAAAGTAGCATGAATACACTCCCAACTTTCTCCCTCAGGGAGAGATGACTGAAAAGTGTCTCCACAAACTCCCTCTCCATATGGGAGGCCGGGGTGAGGGTGACAAAGACGGACCCCAGACTCGATCGTGCCATGATTTTCAACTTCTCCCGAGTTTTGAGACAGTCTCCGCTGGTCCGCCCCGGCCTCCTATCGATGTGCCCTGCCTGCTCCAAGGTGAAATAAAGTTCGTGCGCCTTCTCGCATGACTAAATCCCCACCGCGATCCTTTCAGGCGGATTTTTTCTTGACAGTTTCGCGCGGGAAGTTCATCATACAGATAGTCTGGTCTCTATAGAGAACAAGTCGCGATGCAGCCTGAATCGAATCCGAATTCACCGGATTTTTTGTCATCTGATGATTTTGATAAACTGTGACTCCCTGGGAAAGCGGCGAAACACCGCACGCCGTCTGAACGGTCAGAGAGATCGGCGCTGCGGAGCCGTCGAAAGATGTTGATGACGCGCGGATGCGTCCAAAAGCTATTGACAGGGGCCGGACGATCCGGTACGCTCGCTCGAATATCAGCGGTTTGACAGTCGGTTTTCACGAGGGTAGCCGGAGCAGGATGAGCGGTTCCGGTGTAACGGTAGATTTATTCCACAACACCCAATGTGAGAGCAATGACCGCATTCGACATTCTCAACGGCAAGAGGATCCTGGCCGTCGATGATGAGCCCGATGTGCTCGACATCGTCAGGGAAGAGCTTGAGACCTGTCAGGTTGTCACCGCGATCGACTTTGAAACCGCGCGGCGCTTAATCGCCACCGAACGCTACGATCTGGTAATCTTGGACATTATGGGCGTTGACGGTTTCGCCCTGCTCCAAGAGTGTGTGACACGCAAGCAGCCTGCGGCCATGCTGACCGCTCATGCCGTCTCTATCGATAATGTCAACAAAGCAGTACGGCTGGGGGCATTCTCGTTCCTTCCCAAGGAGGAGCTGGCACGTTTACCTGAACTCGTCGCGGAGATCCTTCAGTGCGTTCAGGAAGGGAAAGACCATTGGGAACGGCTTTTTGCCCGACTGGGCCCGTTCTTCAAGGAACGACTGGGATTGGAGTGGGACGAGTTGGAACGACCGCGAACGCCTCCTTATCAATATTGAACGCGTTAATTGTCCCGCGGAAACGGCTCACGGACGAAACGCCTCCAGCCGCTCTACGTAGCCATCGAGCCTGAAGGTCGCACCTGACGGCGGCAATGGACCGGCCCGCATGCGGAGATGTTTGTTCGCCCGAAGCCTCTGCGACGGACCGAAGCGAGCCTGAAGGTGTTCTGAAAATCGCAGCAAGGAGGAAGGGCGCATGGGTAACAGAACTTTGTCAACGTTGGTATACGGACTGATTGTCGCTCTTGTGGCGGGAATAACGTTTACCGGATCGGCGCTCGGCGCTGCAGTCGAACTGAGCTACTCGACACTGTTCCCTGCTACGCATGGAAATGCGATCCTGGCGGTCGAGTGGGGCAAGGAAATTGAGAAACGAACGAATGGCGCGGTCAAAATCAATATGTTCCCCGGCGGCACTCTCACGCCCGGCGACCAGTGCTACGACGGTGTGGTCAAAGGCATTTCCGACCTCGGCTTGTCTGTCCTGAGCTACACAAAAGGTCGATTTCCGCTTACGGAAGTGATCGACATGCCGCTCGGTTACAAGAACGGCCTGCAGGCGACTCGACTCATCAATGCCTATTACAAGAAGTTTAAGCCTAAAGAGTTCGATGACGTGAAGGTAATGTATTTGCACGCGCACGGCCCCGGGATCCTTCACACCACGGAAACACCAGTCTCGAAGATGGACCAGCTCAAGGGTATGAAGATCCGCTGCACCGGAACGACCTCGAAGGTCGTCAAAGCGCTTGGCGGAACACCGGTCGCCATGGCCCAGACTGAAACGTACGAAGCCCTCAAGAAAGGCGTAGCGGTAGGCGTCATGTCTCCTATCGAGACGCTAAAGGGGTGGAAGTTCGCCGAAGTGACCAACTACACCACCCGTAACCTTGGCAGCGCATACAGTCTCGGCTTCTTTGTGGTGATGAACAAGAAGAAGTGGGAGTCACTTCCGAAAAACGTGCAGGATATCATTGAACAGGTCAATGAGGAGTGGATCGAGAAGACCGGCAAGAACTGGGACGCGATGGACAAGGAAGGAGAAGAGTACAGTCTGACCAAAGGCCACAAGTTCATCGAATTGACCAAGGAAGAGGATGCGCTCTGGGCCGAGAAAGTCCGTCCCATTCTCGACGAGTATGTGCAAGACATGAAGGCCAAGGGTCTCCCGGGCGAGGAGGCCCTGAAGTTCTGCCTCGAGTGGCTGAAGAACAACCCGTAAACCATTTGTGACGGAGGTTGGTGCCGCGGACGGCACTGGACGCCAGGTACGCCATTTCTCAAATTCGGATACGTATCCGAGTCGAAAGAGATTGCTTCCCCCCGTTGTTCAGTGGGGTGGCAATGACACATCCGGACCTGCTATTGCGAGGAGCAGAGCCACGGAGCGATCTCCAAAAGGCAATATGTGTGACCGGAATTATGAAATCGGCTACCAAGTCCCGGTACCGCTTCCGTCCGGGCACAGTGTGTGGACAAAAATTGGGGCCCTTACCGCTGTGCGGATCGGTCCCCCGGAGTTCGTTACCACCTCGGACTCTGTACTTGCTGCGGGGTCAACGGAATAGGAGGTGCTGTGAAGACGCTCGTGGCTTTGACGACAACCGTCTCACGTGTGATGTTCACCATAGCGGGGATCGCGATGACCGCAAGCGTTGTGCTGACGTGTTCAGACGTGATCCTGCGAATCTTCAGACGCCCCATAATGGGGACATACGAGCTCGTAGGGATTCTTGGCGCAATAATGGTGGGGTTTGCAATACCACAAACCACAAGGGTTCAAGGGCACGTGATAATGGACTTTCTCACCACCAAGTTGCCCGAGGCATGGCAAACCTTGTTGAGAGTGGTCACCCGATTGTTGGGAGTCGGGTTGTTCTTCATTATGGGATGGAACCTCTGGATCCTGGGAAATGATTTCCTGAAGAGCGGAGAGACCACGATGACGCTCGGGTGGCCGTTCTATCCCGTTGCGTACGGCTTGGCGATCTGCTGTTTGATTGAGTGCGTGGTTCTCCTCGTGGAAATATTCGAGAGGCGGAGGGTTGAGCCATGAGTTTCGGGATGATCGGCTTCCTCGTAATCCTTTTGCTGTTTGTCTTCTTTCTGATGGGACTGGAGATCGGTTTTTCCATGGCGTTGGCCGGGTTCATCGGATTTGCCTGGATCGTGAATGTGGACGCGGCCCTCAATCTTGTCGCCAAGGATGTCTTTAGCGTGCTCTCGTCATACGGGCTCACGGTCATACCGATGTTCGTTCTCATGGGACAGGTAGGAGCAAGCGGCGGTGTGGCGCGCAACTTGTACGATTGCGCATACAAGTTCATTGGGCACATTCCTGGAGGTCTGGCGGTCGGGACCGTGGCCGCGGCAACCGCGTTCAAAGCGATATGCGGCTCCTCGCCGGCTACTGCTGCAACGTTCGCGACAATCGCTGTGCCGGAGATGGACCGGTACGGCTATGACCGACGGCTTTCGTGCGGCACCGTCGCAACGGTCGGAACGCTGGGAATCCTCATACCGCCCAGCGTGGTGCTTATCATTTACGGAATCCTTACGGAGACCTCTATTGGCAGGCTGTTTCTGGCAGGAATCATCCCCGGGCTGATGCTCGCCTTTTCCTTCGCTACCACCCTTATCGTCTGGTGCATGATAAACCCCTCACTTGGCCCGAAAGGGGAGCGCTCCACGTGGAAGGAGCGGTTCGCTTCGTTGCCGCCTGTTGCGCTCGTTGGGGCAATCTTCCTCGTGGTGGTGGGCGGTCTCATGTGGGGATTCTTCACTCCGACGGAAGCAGGCAGCGTCGGGACGCTCGCAGTGTTAATCCTCACCGCGGCCAAGCGCGATATGAATCCGAAGCGCTTTGTGCAGGCGGTCATGGAAACGCTCCGTATCGGTTGCATGGTGCTGATGCTCGTTGCAGGCGCAACGATCCTCGGTCACTTTTTTGCGGTGACCAGGACCCCGTACATTGTGGCCACTTGGTTGGAAAGTCTTGCCGTTGACAAGCACGTGATCATACTCATCATCATTGGTGTATACCTTATTGGCGGCTCGTTCATCGAAGACCTGGCGTTCCTTATCCTTGCCACCCCGATTTTCCTCCCGGTGGTACTCAAACTCGGGTACGATCCGATCTGGTTCGGAGTCATGGTGTCCGTGATTACCATGATCGGAGTCATTTTACCGCCCATGGCAATCAATGCCTTCGTTGTCTCAGGGGTGGTGAAGGTGCCGGTGAATACGGTGTACAAGGGGATCTACCCCTACATCCTCGGCATGGTCATTTGTATGCTTATTCTCTTGTTCTTCCCGCAGATTTCGCTCTGGCTGCCGAATTACATTATGCCGTGACCGCAACAGCCATTCCCATTCAACCAGCCGTAGAGCGCATTTTAGGGGCGGGTCTCAGCCCCGCCCTTGCACACCTCTGGCGTCACTGGGCCTTTGGACTGGGCACTGTCCCGGCGCGCTTAACCTCTCGGGTGACAGACCGAGTGGAGGTGCTTGAGACGCTGCTGCGCCACGTGGGTATAGATCTCGGTAGTGGAGATGTCGGCGTGGCCGAGCATCACTTGCACCGCGCGGAGGTCTGCGTTGTTCTGGACGAGGTGAGTGGCAAAAGAATGCCGCATCGTATGTGGCGAGATGTCTTTTGTAATACCGGCAGCGCGGGCATATTTCTTGATAATTTTCCAGAAGGCCTGACGGGTCATCGCGGCCCCTCGACGGGTCACAAAGACCGCGTTGGATCGCGTTCCGGAAAGGAGCCGGGGCCGCACCTGTTCCAAGTAATTGAAAATCGCTCTGGATGCGGGGACGCCCATTGGAACCACCCGCTCCTTCGATCCCTTCCCGAGCACCGTGACACAGCCCATCTCCAGGTCAACCTGCTCCAGGCGCAGTCCCACCAATTCCGAAACCCTCAATCCCGCCGCGTACACAAGCTCGAGCATCGCGGCATCCCGACGGCCTTCGAGAGTTGAACGATCCACCGCGGCGAACAATGATTCGACTTCACTCAGTTCGAGGAAGTGAGGAATTCGCCGCGGGAGGCGCGGTGATTCGATGTGCTCGCACGGATCGGATTTCAACCGGCCGCGTTCAATGAGATAGCGGAAGAATCCGCGGATACATGAGATCTTCCGAGCCCGGCTCCTTGCGCTGAGTCCCTCGCTGTCCAGCAACGCGAGATAAACCAGGAGGGCTTCCCGGTCCACGCGAGCCGGGTTGTGGATTCCTCGTTCCGTGAGGAAGCCGCAAAAGCCCTTCATGTCGTAAGCGTAGGAATCGACCGTAAGAGACGCAAGGCCCCTGTCCACGATGAGATGGTCCAGGTAACCGGCAACTGCAAGGTCAAGTTCTGTGAGCCGGGATTCGGGCGTCATGGGAGTTACGCTGACTTGCGCTCCCCAATGAGTGATTCTTCGATCGCGACCAAGTGATCTCGCAGGCTATCCCTGATCTCGTTGAGGCGCTCGAAGTCTACAATCTTGTTGCCGTTTTCGTCTACCACGTAAAAGATGTCCGCGGCCAGGTCCACCTCAGTTGTGATCTTGGTTATGGTGATGCTCAGACCCAACGCGTAAATTTGGCGGGTAATGTCATAGAGCAGACCGGGCCGGTCGAGCGCGTACACTTCCACGATTGTGGCGTTATCCGAGGCGGCGTTGTCGATCTCCACCTTGAGCGGGTGACTCGGGGCCGGAATACTGAAAAAAAGCCTTCCCGACCTGCGACGCGCCGCGACAAGCTCGTCCACGTCCGATTCGCCTCGTACCACTTTGCGCACGTCGCTGCAAAATCGCTCCCACTGATGTGGGTCCACAAGCGGACCCTGCGGCAGATCGTGAACGTGAAACGTGGCTACCGCG